>NZ_JCACKG010000156.1:0-5467 GCF_059505265.1 Myxacorys chilensis
TCTGCCGCGTCACTGCCAACGCTTCATCGACTACTTCCGGTCGATACGGCACTAAGTCACTCAACGCACTGGCACGAACAAACTCATCCTGAATCTGCCGCGTCACCGCCAACGCCTCATCCAGCAACTTGTCCGGTCGATGCGGCACTAAGGCACTCAACGCACTGGCACGAGCAACCTCAGACTGAATCTGCTGCGTCACCGCCAACGCTTCATCGACTACTTCCGGTCGATGCGGCACTAAGGCACTCAACGCATTGGCACGAGCAACCTCATCCTGAATCTGCCGCGTCACCGCCAACGCCTCATCCAGCACCCCGTCCGGTAGATGCGGCACTAAAGCACGCAACGCATTGGCACGAGCAGACTCATCCTGAATCTGCCGCGTCACCGTCAATGCTTCTCCGACTAACCCTTCTAGCAAATAAGGCGCGAGCGCAACAATTCCCTTAGCCCGCTCGCTTGCTTCCGGCTTTTGCTGAACATAAGCCAACCCCTGAATCGGCTTCCAAATTCCCTTCCTCACCAGAGCTGCAATCAATTCAGGTGGAATATTACTGGCAAGGCTATTGAGCGATCCATAGATTAACAGGTAGCGGCATTGCCAATAGATCGCCCCTACCGGATCGGTCTCACACTGTTGGTCTGCCCACTTCCATGCCCGCGCTACATCCGTGACAAAATTCGCCATCTGCCCTAACGCTTCACAGGCAACAAACCAACCATTTTGCCCGGTTGCCGTCTGCTCCTGTAGCAGCACATGCAGCTCATCTACCCAGCCAGCCTGCTCCAAATGCCAAGTCAGATGGCTATGAATGTAACCATCATCTGCTAAGGTATGCCACAATCCCTGCTGTGTCTCCGCTCGATACCGCTGCAAAAACTGGGCATGAGCTGTTGTCAACTTTAACCCCAGCCCCGGCAAATCCTGCTCAGATTCAGGTGAAGGACTCCCCGTCAATAACCGTTTCGCCAAGTCATGCATCAAATCATGAATTCGGTAGGTCGATTTCTGCCCAACCTGCTGCGCTCCAGCTAATAACAATGCTCGTGTTCTCAAAATCCGCAGGGCAGCACCGGCTTGTCGTGCCGTCAGCTTCCATAACGTTGCCGCGACTTGCTCCGTCATCAACACGTCCTCTGGCAAGATGCCCAACCAAGCAAACTGCCGTTGTTGTTCGGGTGAGAGCCGCTGCACACTCAAATTCAAAGAAGCCAAGAGACTATAGCGCTTGCGATACGCTGCACTCACCTCTACCGGACGATCCAACGCCTCCAATCGTGCCGTCTCTGCCTGCAAATCCTCCAGCAGCTCACTAAAGGTCACTCCATCCTCGATCTGCGCCGCTGCTAATTCCAGTGCCAGCGGCAAATGTCCCACCTCCTCCGCCAACTGTGCGGCTTGCTGCTGCTCCTGCGCGATCAGCTTCCCTGGATACTTCTTGGTCAGCAGCTCTAACGATTGCGCCGCTGTCATTGCTTCTAAGTCATAGCGCTTTGCATCCGCGATCACCGCTTCCCGCGTCGTCACCAACACGCGACACCCCGCTCGTCCCACCCGAAACGGTTCTACATGCTCCGGGTTCCAAGCGTCATCGACGACCAACAATACCCGCTTGTCATACAACAACGTCCGCAATTGACTAGAAGCACTTGCAACGGTTGTCGGCTTATAGTCGCGATCTCCCAGCGCCTGAATCCAATCAGAGAGAAATGACAAAATATCGGGTTCTTGCCCTAACGTCGCCCACAATACGCCATCGCAGAATCGTGTCCGAATCTCGGCATCATGGGCTAACCACGCTGCCAACACCGACTTGCCAATGCCGCCTAACCCATAAATTGCACTCACTACTAACGTCGCGGGTGCATTGGGATCGTTCTGCAACAACAAGCTTTTCACGCACTGCTGATGCTCTGGACGCTCGACAAAGTAGTCCGGCAACGGTGGCATTTGTAGAGGCTTGCCAAAGCTGCGGCGCTCTGAAGCGTATTGATGGTGAATCGTGATCTGATCGCCGATATAAGCTGTTCCCTGCTCTCTAACTTCTGTCTGAACCCCCTTGGCTTGGTCTTGATTATGCTGCTTTGAGGCAGTGCTTACCTGCACAACACTTGGATTAGGGTCTGACTGGACGGTTTGTTGTTCCTTTGACTTTGCGGGTCGTTTTTCTTCCCAGAGTTGCTCAAAGCGGTTGGCGTTATCGGTTTTATCCCTTGACCATAACGTGAGCTTGAAATGCCAATTCTCGGTTCCTTTTGGCTGCTCGCGAATATCCTCCAGAATATTCAAGAAATCGTTCATCCGAATTAAGGCTTCTCGAATTTGGGGCTTAGTCAAGGCTGTTCCCAGCCCATCCTTTTCGCACAGTTCGACCAGTGCTCTCAGGGTCGTTCGCACAATCAGAGCTGGCGTCGATACCCCTTCTGTTTGCCAAGCGCATTGGATCGGGATGCGCTCAACGCCCTCTAATTCTGCTTGAGCAAACGCAAGGATCGCAATGAAGAGGCGTTTGGCTCGCGCTTTGACTTGGGAACCGTAGGTTGCTCTGGGCATAGTGCAAAGACTGAAAGCTCAGGACTGGGGCAGAAAGTTTGGGGTATCCCCTTGGGGCGAGAGGTACCCCAACTTAATCTATCATCAGCTTGGGGTAGCTATCGTCTGCTCAACAGCCGCGTTTGCACTGGGGCAGACCCCAAACGCGACTATCGAATCGTTCGCCATTCAATACGATTCTTCCCATGACCCACCCACACGACGATCATTCTCAACATCTAATTACGCTGCAAGTTGCCGAAGAAACACTGCGCCAAACTCGTGCCACCTTCGATCTCACGCATCGCTGCCTGCAAGCCGCATTTATTATGACAGTCGCTAGTGCCCTCGTCAGTCTCACCGGAGTCGGGCTTCTGCTCACCCACCGGGCTTCTGAAGGGGCAATCGCCACGGCTGGTGGACTTGCTTCAGGAGGTGGGTTTCTCGCACTGACCAAGGAGGCAGAAGAGCGACTCAAGCGGGCGAACAAGCGACTCGACAAAATCCTGACGGCAGTACCTGATGAGGAATAGGTCGATCGACCTGCGCCAACTCTTAGACGTTGGCGCAATGCTTCTGATCTGGAGAAGAGGAACCCTCATCCAACGAATTGATGAACAATGGCTAGGATTTTAAGACAACGATTCTAAAACCCTTAGAGAAGGGGTAAAAATGCAGACAGGGCTTGAAAACGCTGTTTTCCAAGCTCCATCAAAAAATAGTCATTTTTAATAAAATTCAGATGGAGTTCTACGATTACACCAGATTGTTATTAAACTAATGTTCATCTATCAGGGAACATGAATGAACCGTTACGAAACAATATATATAATGCCGAGGCTGATAGTAGCATAGGAAAAATGAATGACTGAAACCAAACATAATAATATCCATATATTGAGAGCAGATTGAATCTCTTACCAGCAGCATCTAGTCTGACGCAATACAGCTCTACATTAGTTTTAAAGTCTGTGAATTCTCTTAGAATATCTGAATCAATATCTTCGGTCTTCGTTGGAAAGTTTTGGTTTTTTTCTAGCTCACATAGCCTACTCAAGAGTCTTACCCCACCCCCAACAAATTTTTTGTCCAATTTCATGGTTGTGCCGAATTCCGAATCCATTCGATGGCTATCGAACCATAGTCTAAATCCTGCTAAGTCACCGATCCAATTAATAAATAGTGCGTAAGAAAAATAGGTGATTAATATTAAGGCAACGACATCAAACAATTCAGCAGGCAATTTAACTCCAAACACTGATAATTCACTAAGATTAACTTTGTAAAGTTTGACAATAATACTTAAAAACGAAACTACTATCAGCCTTCTACCGTTTTTCTCAGTTAGGTCTGAAATAATTTCTTTCCCACTAACCTTCGGCATACAGATTTTCTCTTATAACTTATTGATATTCTAAATCAGCTTTATATTGATATTTATTGTATGACTATAACTCACACTAGGAAGTAATAAAATTGTCAGTTCCTAACTGATATGAACCATAGGAAACTTCGTATTCGCTTCCAGCTTTTGCTCGTGTTTGATTAGCTTCATGTTCTGTTTCGAACACGCCATATAAACTCCAAGGATTCATTCTAAATACACTCCAACCCATCACCGAGCCAGAATTATCAGGATCAGGAGGAAGTGTATCAGCTATTTTCATCTTTCGCTTTACTCATATTTTTAAGATAACTTTTACAGACTAGCATATGACTAGTAATTATGATCTCCATAAGTTGATCCGTTAGATACATAACTGATTTCTGCTTCAATTATGTGCTCACAGTTCAAGCTCATAAATCTGGGCGATTTCTTCCGCCTGAATCCCTAAATAATCCAAAGTTTGTTGCTGCGTCGCATGTCCGAACGCTTCCATGAGGAGCGGAACTGCTGTGCCACGTTCCATGCGTTGCCAGTAGCCCCAGGTTTTACGGAGAGTGTGGCTGCCATACTTGCCCTTCAACCCTACATGCTGGCACCACGTCTTCACCGTGGTGCTGACGGTCGGCACCGTTAGGCAGCCGCGCTTACCTTGGAACAGGAACGCATCATCGGGCAGGGGGTTGGCAGTAAGGTGCTGTGAGATCGCCTTGACTACTGCACCGTTAATTGTCACGCTACGGAATTTACTCACCTTGCTTTGCCTCACCCGTAACAGGTCGCCGGGTTGCAGTCGTCGAACCTGACCCACGGTGAGGGACAGCAATTCATTGGCGCGATATGCCGTATTGATACCCAAGATAAATAGACATAGATCGCGAGGGTGATCACGCAAAAGTTTTTTGATGCGCTCGATAGCTTTTTTGTCTCGAATCGGTTCGACGGTCAGCACTGATCCGGGGGAAGGATGATGAGGATTTTCGCCTTTTTGGAACGCCATGAAGCTTTCGCCTTCTTCACTAAGTTGTAGAAACTTACAGGATATAACTTAGTGTAAAAATACCTCTCCGGCAAGCAGCGACTGCGACGAACTCTCATCAACCTCAATTCCGACCTACGTTTCAGCAAAAATACGTTTCACTAAGTTTTGAGTAATGGTTAATGAAACTGGAGGAGCCGATCATCAAGGTTTTCTTCTTCACAGGAGTCAGGACGCATTCCGGATTACTTAAGACGCTTAGTAAAGTGAACAGTCTCCTCCTCCTTGCCGTCTCCCCCGCTCTATAACAGAAGTATGGAATCAGAACCAAGTGCAATTCAACCTTCACGCCCATTCTGATTCTCTTCGCACTCACTCGCTTCCCAGCACTCTGGAGCAGCTTTACAGCTTCATCCTAGGCGGCTGGTGATACCCAAGAAGTCGTGAGTCGCTGATGGTTCTTCTGGTTGCCTTTCCAGGCATAAACACTCCTTTACCTTTCACAATCCTTTAGGTGACTATGAGATCTCTTCAATCTGTTGCGATGCTTTCGGGTCTTGCTGCTTTA
>NZ_JCACKG010000157.1:0-5454 GCF_059505265.1 Myxacorys chilensis
AAAGGAGAAGAAATTTGATTCAATAAAGCGGTCTTTGTAATTGACACCAGACAGCCGCACGACTTGGAGCGGGCGCGTTTCGCTCATGTTGCGACGCAGGGGCGTTTGCAGATCGAGGTCAACCTGGGCTAAGGCAATTTGCAAGGGCTGACTGAGGTAGCCTTTGTCACCAATCAGCAAGCCTTGAATTTGTGGAGTGATTTCCCACAGGGCTTCGCGTTCATCCCCACTGGCAGAACTCACAGCGCATCCCGTGATCACGCCATTCAAGCTGATGCATAAGTGCCCCCGGAAGCCGTAGAACTGCTCGTCCTTGGCAGCGCAGTAGCCGAACCCTGCCACGCCTTGAAAACTCTGACAGACAGCGCCTCGCGTAGGTGAAACAACACAAGCGCATCGGCAGCCCATCGATTAGATGCACCTCGTCTGCAAACGCGCCCAACTTGACCGCTAACTGCTGCTGCAAGCGCTGCTTGTATTGCCATAAGTTCGCCGCTTGCCGCACAAAGCTCGACCGACTCGACAACTGCGGGAACCAACTGCGCCAATGACGTCGAAAATAACTCCAGATCCCTTTGTCGCTATCGTAGTGCTGATATTCCCCGACAATCTCCATCGTGACTACTTCCGCATCGCTCAATCCAGGCTCGAATCCCCGTCCCCGAATCGGCTTTCCTTGCGTCAGTGCTTTCAGTTCATCGTCGACACAACAATAGACCGCAATGATGAATTCCTCGACAGAATACATGCGTCTCACCTGCTTTTGTCGTTTTGTTTTCTATCAAAAGCTTAAGGGTAGGACTTTGCTTCTGCCAATTCTAAAGTTGCACATCACCTATACGTTTGCCGAATCTAACTGCTTTGAGGCACGAGGAGCAAATCAAAGTCAAGATTTGAACTTGGCAGAATTTTCTGGTTTCTACACTCATGCTGGACATAGAATTCCAGTTTTTCAACTCTTTTGCCCGATAGCTGAAGAAGCAAGCATTCCCAATCAAGCAATTCTTATTCTTGATCAAGAACAGTTAGGGTGGCTGATTCAATATTCACCAGCAACAGCGGATGAGCCATACCAAATTGAACAGCATTTTGCTTTCAGCATTCAGGCGTTTGCAGAAGATGAGGCGCTAATGACAGAATTTCTACAAAATCCTCCAGACTGGCTGTTAGCAGCAGGATCACAGATTGAGCAAAGAACTCATCTGGAAGGTCGAGTGTTGATAGCAAGTTATGAGAAATTCCATTTAGAAATTGACTCCGAATTCTCAGGGGTACTCATTCCCTTAATGTCGAGAGACATTGATTGAAATGCGGAGGTTGAACTTGCTCACAAGTTTGCCAAGTATATGAGTTTCGAGCCAAACTCTTGTTCGTATTCAATTGTATTTGCCATCCTTGTACCGCAACGTTGCAGTACAGCAGATTTCTCGTGTCACCATTCGCTAAAAGCGTTTGGTTCTATCCGAATTTCAGCAGTTATACGAAGTTTTCAGTACACTGTAGGGCTTGAAGCGTTTGAAACGGAAGTCCCATTGCCCGCACCACAATCTCCAACGCCACTCCTTCTTTCAGCAAATTAGCCGCAATTTTCAACTTTTCTTTCTGCGCTTGATCTTCCGCCGTAGATGGAGGCAAGGCGAGAACTTTATGCAATCCATGCGTTTGTGAACCTGACTGGCGTTCCTGACAATTTCTAAAGAAGGCATTAATTGCCGCTTCCTGTTCCGCTCGAAGGGTGTAACGACGAAATACAGTTTCGCTTTCAATTCCGCCTAATCGACGGGCATGAGATGGATCAATATTATCCAGCAGCAGTTCTGTGAGATAGGTGTGGCGAAATAGGTGAGGATGCAAATTTGGAAGTTTAGCTAATTCTCCAATCTTCTCAATGGCAAAGTACACGCCATGATAAGTTAATCGCTCACCTCGTCGCGTCACATGATGGGATAACATCAACGGTCGGTCATGACTGAGTTCTTCACCTTCACTACTGCGCGACTCCAAGTAAGATTCAATTTCTATCCAAGCTGCGGGGTCAATTGGAACAATGCGGGGGCGATCGGTCTTCGTATTGGCAATGAACAGAACTTTTCCAGTAAACCCATCCGTCGAATGGTTCCTGATCGCGCCGATGTTCAAATCCACCACCTCACCTGCTCGCAGACCGTGGCTCAGAATGTGAATGAGGGCGCGATCGCGCAATTGCGTTTCTCCCCGTTGGGCAACTGCACCCCAGACCAATACCTGTTCTGCATCGGTTAAACTCTGTGCTTCGGGTAAAGGAATTGCCTTTCCTTTGAGTCCGATCGCTGGATTTGTAGGTACTAAATCAGGATATGTCTTGTGCAGCCAAGCAAAAAAGCTCCGCAGAGCCATGACCGCTAAGTTCCGACTGCTTGTGGAAAGCGGTTTTCCTTGGCTAGTCCGAACTTCCTCGGTTAAGTACCGCAGATAGTGAGCATTAAGATGGTGCGGTTTAATTTCGCTCCATAGCAATTCCGACCACAGCAGAAAGCGATAGAGTTCACGCTCGTAATTCCTGCGCGTATTTGGCTCAAAGCCGCCTGCGTTGAGAAACTCCCGCACCTTCACGCTGCGAATATCAGTCGGAGTTAGCCTGAGCGTTGCCCCTTTGCCTCTTTGTCTTGGAGGGGCGGCGCGCTCGTCAATTGACGCTGGCATCAGATGAGCTTCAACTTGTGGGAGCGATCGAGCAACCATACTTTCAATCCATTACAAAAAACATTCAGTGTTGAGTGTATCCAACAATCCAGATTTCCCCCTCATACCAATCCCCGCGTAATTCCAGTAGGAAGCCTCCTAATAATAGTGCCAGCCAAACCTCGATCCACGGTCGATTTAACTGCTGACATAATTCGACAAAAGGGATGGCGCGAACTTGCGCTGTCTCCCAAAACGTGACGATCGCTTGCGTCCACTGAGCAACATCCTCATCATGGGCAGTCTCCATCGTTTTTCTGAATTCTTCCGCTTCTTCCTCATCCGTTAATTTCGCTTTCTGCTGCAATTGCTCACTCATCACCGACATTAACCGGGCAGTATCCACCAGTCCTACGGCTGATTCAGTTGGTTCAATTTTAGTAGGTGGTTTGCGATGCTCTGGATAAGGAGCCGGAAGATCATGCTCGACTAATCTAGATAGATTAAATTCCTGAGACTGCATCACCAAATCAACCCGACCAGAAATATCTACGATCGGCTCAACTGGGTCATGCTGCTGCTCCCACTCTTCGATCAAAATATCTGAACGCAGACAAATTAATTCAGCAATTCGCTGCAAAATCTCACCCGCTAACTCAAGCTGTGCAGAAGCGGATTGAGCCGCGATCGTTTCAACCCATTGGTCATAAGTCTGCCATACGATTGTCAGCACCTCTTTCTCGTCAGGAAATGCCGTCGCTACTTCTAGCGATCGCCATAAATCCAGTTCGAGTTGCTGACTATCCATTGACTCTTGCCTCTCATTCACCGCATCGGGCGACCTGTGCAAAGCGGACAAAGTGCTGGGTGACGTTCATCTCCTTCATCATGCAATCGACCAATGCGATAGGTTTGATATCCCGGAAAATTTTCATTTAAGACCTGATTGAGTGCCCTCACCATATTCGGAATGAGATAATCTGTCACGTCTTTTGGCGAGAACCCACGACAATGATAGGGTCCGGAGAATGCAATCATGTGATCGCCCAAATACAGTACCGCCCCGATCGCGTGTAATCGCTCCTTCGGCGCTTCGCGATACCAGAGCAATTGGACATAAATCCGTTCTGGAGGCAAAACTGGAGCAGCTTGAGGTAGCCAAGTTTTGAGCCGATCGGATATAGAAAGTTCATCGCCCTGCACCTGTACTCCTGCGATCGCAGTCTGCTGCTTAGCAAGTTTTTTACGCTGATATTTTTCCCGACGTTGAGCATTAATCGTCTCTTGATTGGCGTAGTAATAGCGGATCTTATGGCAAGGATCACCTTCCCAGCAGCCGTCTCCGCCTTGAGCCGCATCATGAAGCCGTTTTGCCTCCACATCCGAGAGAGCAGAACAGAGCTTACATTTTAGATCAGACGCTTTCGGCATAATATCTACTCCCATTCGTGCTTAACTGCTATTTGTCCAGTTTTGCGAAGGTTTTGAGTACAAATTTACTAAAGTTTAATAGTATTTCTGTTCTTATATTGAACGTCGCTAGAGTTTCGCTAGAGTCAAGATAATTGAATATTATCTTATATCAAAATGTGAGTTGATCTGTACTGCGGGGTGAACGTAGAATTAGGAGGCAATTATGCTGACGACCCTTTCGCGGTCGTGGGGTTTATGGAAATCTCCACTGAGCAAGCCTCAATTCAGACGGAAGTCCACGATCAGGACATTCCGATGCCCCCTAGTGACTTGATATTTGACGACGGAGAACCCTTGGAAAGCCCTCGCCATCGCATCGCGATGAATCTACTCATTCGTTCCGTACAGTCTGCGCTTCAGGATCGGTCTGACTTTTTTGCAGGCGGTAATATGTTTGTCTATTACAGCCGAACGCAAGCGATGAATCAGGACTTTCGCGGACCTGATTTCTTTGTCACCCTCGATGTTGATAGCAGCCGAGAGCGGAAAGCGTGGGTGACATGGGAAGAGGAGGGGCGTTACCCAGATGTAATCGTGGAACTGCTGTCGCCAAGTACTGAAAAGATTGATCGCGAGGACAAAAAGCGTCTGTACGAGCGGGTCTTCAAAACTCAGGATTATTACATCTTCGATCCATTTGATCCTAACTCGTTGCAAGGCTGGCACTTACAGACGGGACGACAAGGTTATCAACCGTTGCAGCCGAATGCTCAGGGCTGGTTGTGGTGCGAAACGTTGGAACTGTGGTTGGGAACTTGGCAGGGGGTGATCGATCGCGAACCTGCAACCGGAACCTACGAGTGGCTACGATTCTATGACGCGGATGGGAACCTCGTCTTATTACCAGAAGAGTCGGAACGGGTGAGAGCAGATCGAGTAGAGCAAGAAAAGTCAAGACTGCTTGAGCAGCTTCGCGCCAGAGGTATCAATCCAGAAGAATTGTTAGGCAGCTAAGAGTATAAACTTTCTTGATCTTGTGTTTCTAATTCCTCGCGCTGATTTGTACAAAGTGTGGCGTAGGGCTTTGCCAGTAATAGTGATTGGAACAACTTCAATAGCAAGGAAGATCAGAATTCTCTTTGAAATCTAGCGCCCAAGTGTCAGTAGTGCTTATTAGTACATCATCAGAAGTGATGTGCTAAGTCAGACAAGCTTGAAGTGTTTCAGAACTTAACCGATCGCTGACCTGTACCGCAACGTTGCAGTACATGGAAGGCATTCGGGGGCAAACACTTCCAAGTGGGCACTAAGCCCTGAAAAAGCACTTATTAACCCGGCAACTTGAGAGAATGCAGAGCGAGTGAGCAATTTGTACAATTA
>NZ_JCACKG010000158.1:0-5356 GCF_059505265.1 Myxacorys chilensis
GATGCGCTGCACTGCCAAAAAAACGCTGCACCAGATTGTCAAGCAAGGCAACGATGGGTGCATCCCAGTTATGTAGCAAGTAGAAATACTTAACAAATCAGTTGAATTCGCTTCACTATGCTAGAGGTACTCAACTGAATCCTTCAGGATACTGCTCATGGATGCCGATAAACTCCAACAAATTCAAGCCCATGCTCGTGCGATTGCCGCGTTACTGTATGACGAAACCACACCCGAACAATTGACCACATTAGAAGGCATTGAAACTGCTGTGCGCGGACATATCCTGGAGCATGCCAGTCCAGAAATCGCTCATTTTTTATCGCAACAGCAAGTGAGACAACCAGTGGGCGACATCGGCAACTCAAAAGCATTCTTGGGAACATCAATCTCAGCGAAAAGCAAGCGAAAGTCCTCCAAGTCAAAGCCCGAACCCAATTAAGTCCTTACCTAGAAAAATGCTGCCTCCTGGTGAGTGCCAATGTCTCCTACGAACGCTGCGCCCAAGATATTCCTATTCTGACTGGAATGGCTGTATCCCGAGGAACCCAACAACGCTTAGTACACCGGCAAACCTTCGAATTACCAATGGTGGATGAAGCGGTTGAGGAAATCAGTATTGATGGCGGTAAAGTTGGTTGTGTCGCAAAGATTTTAAAGTAACAAACGAATCAGTCTCGTTTGTATTGTTTTAAGCATTCACCCCAAAGAGTTCATTGATAAATTTTGCTTGAGATACATTATCCCCTTGACTAATTTCTTTCACTTGTCCTTTGCGAACCATATTCATGGCTTTAATTCCTCGCAATGTCCTTCTCGCTGTACTGAACGACTGAAATCCCATCATCGGCTTCACAATCCGCTTCACGTTCCGATGGTCTTGCTCGATCATGTTGTTCAAGTACTTGCTCTGTCGTAATTCAGTTCCAGCTTTCAATGTTTTGTCTTGCTTCAACTCTTCTACAGCAACTGGATAAGCCGCGTTTTTATCCACCGTGATCACTCGGGGAGTTTGAGTGTGTTTCGCTCCCAACACTTTACGAAAAAAGCGTGCCGCCGCCTTGCCATCCCGCTTCGCACTCAGCATAAAGTCCAACGGGTTGCCCGCCGAATCCACGGCTCGGTACAAGTATTTCCACTCGCCTTTCACTTCGATGTACGTTTCGTCCACTCTCCACGAGTCATTCGTCGGATTCAGAAACGGACGAATGCGTTTGTCTATTTCTGGGGCGTAGCTCAACACCCAGCGATTGATTGTAGAATGTGTTCGCTTCGCGAAGCTCCGTAGGACACCACTTCGACGCCTCGCTCCGCCATCATTTCCTCCAAGTCTCGATAGCTGAGGGAATAACGACAATACCAGCGCACATTCAGCAAGATGATTTCAGGCAAAAAGTGCCGCCATTTGAACAGGGAATCAGTCGTCATTTGAAACAAGGCTAGAGAAAATTGAGCTTCCACACCTTACCATTTTTGCGACACAACCATCGATTTCGGTGAGCCTTTTCATTCTGATGCTCGATCGAGATCAAGTCAAACTTGGAGATGAGTCATTGTTTGATAAATCAATTAGTTGGGCTTGAACACTCATATTCTTGACGTACAAACAAGCAATGGAGATGGGCAGCTTAAACCGTCTTGGTCCTGCACTACCTGGGTTTAGAAAAAGTACGTCTTCACGTTCCTCAATGATAGGTTTATGAGAATGTCCGCTGATTACGACTTGAATACCTGCTGTTTTTGGGTCAAGATCTAGATCCTTAATGATGTGTAAAAGGTGAATTGAGACATTCTTGATCGCAAATGTTTCTGATTCTGGAATCGTTCGTGCCCATGCTCCTGTGTCGTTGTTTCCTCGTACTGCAACGACTGGAGCAATGAGGCTGAGTTCTTCTAGAATTTCTGGCTTACCAATGTCTCCTGCATGAAGAATCAGGTCAGATCCTTTGAGCGCCTGGATCGCTTCTGGGCGTAATAGACCATGCGTGTCAGAAATCACGCCAATTTGAGTTCCGATTTGTTGTTGCTGTTTGCGACTCACCATGCTGAAAAATCGATATAGTCTGACTTTGTTTAGCATTATTGACTAACGCGATCGCTATTGTAGCTCTGAAGTTAGAGCAGCAATTCGTACTCAAGGCACATTTATTTGAAGGATGCTGATGACCCAACAATTCCTATCATGAGATCCCTGTATTCCGTTCTTGCTCGGTTTGAAGACGATCTTGCTCCTCACGCAACCACTGCTTAAGCTGTTCTTCAGACGGTAAAGCAACAAGATAGCGCGACACAAATAACTGGCTATCCATTCCCGCTGTTGCATAATGCACCTCCTCTGCATCCTTTTCTGAACACAGCAGAATTCCAACGGGCGGGTTTTCATCAGGGAAAGCGACCTCTTGTTTGAGGTAATTGAGATACAGATTCATCTGTCCAGCGTAACCGGGTTGGAACTCACCAAGTTTGAGATCGATCGCAACTAAACACCGCAATCGTCGATGGTAGAATAATAAGTCTAGAAAATAATGGCGATTGGCAACCGTAACTCGAAATTGCCGTTCGATAAAGCAAAAATCGCGCCCTAACTCGTGGAGAAACTGTTGTAAGTGATCGATTAGGGCTTGCTCTAAGTCAGATTCATTATAAGCTGCGCGTTCTTTGAGTCCTAAAAATTCTAGAACATAGGGATCTCGCAAAATCGTTGAGGGGCTGTCAATTAAACGCCCCTCTTCGGTCAATGCCATTACCGCAGCTTTGTCTTTAGAAAGTCCAATCCGCTCGTACAGCATACTGCTGATCTGATGCTTCAATTCACGAAGTGACCAGCTACTCTTCAAGCATTCCAACTCATAAAATGCTCGCTTTAGCGAATCATCAATGCGGCAAAGCTCCATTAGGTGTGACCAGGCAATAGTCCGAAACAAGCGGGCGTAGTAGGCTTCATCCTGCCAAGGAAGAGCATTCATTTCAGGAATGCGGGCTTCAAGCGAGGGAAATTCAAATGCAGAAGTTTCAGAGAGATCAGCGAGTTGGGTACTGGCTGAGAAAACTCTGCAATTCTGCTTCCACAGCTTGAGCAATAATTTGCTGTGCGCCACTCCGCACTAACTCTGTTAACACATCTGTAAACGTTTCTGTTGACTCTGGCGTTTTGAATTCAATCAAGTTATCGTTGTTCATGATGTATCTCCCGTCGATGTTTTTTGTCTTTCAGCAGGATACGCCTTTTTTCTCCTTATTTTCCATACACCAGATCAAAGCATAGCTCCTGTGATGTTGCAGTGGACTTGATGCCAGGAGCTAGAGCGGTTGACGATTGAGTGAGACTTCGTAGTATGAAATCAGACGTGTATCGCGAACGAAAAAGCCTTGAGCCAAGTTATCGTTGATCGAGCCATCAGAATCAGAAGCGGTGACGAGAAATGACGAGCCATCATTGATCACGATTTGCCCTGAATTGACGGTGACTTTCGCGGGCATCCTTTATGCCTCCAATGAATTTATATAATCGATCGCACGACACCGCCATCAACCCGCAGAGATGCACCATTAATCGCAGACGATAATGGGCTAGCGACAAATGCAACCAGTGCCGCTACTTCTTCCGGTATCGCGAACCGTTTGATCAGCGAAGATGGACGGATATTCTCGAAGAACTCTTTCTCTACCTGTTCGGGTGTAATGGATTGGTCTTTTGCCAATCCTTGAATAAAGCCTTCGACACCTTCCGATCGAGTAGGACCCGGAAGCACTGCGTTGACGGTAACACTGGTGCCAACGGTGGTTTCTGCCAAACCACGGGCAAGTGCGAGTTGTGCCGTTTTTGTGACACCGTAGTGAAGCATTTCCGATGGAATATTTAGGGCAGACTCACTGGAAATGAAAATAATGCGTCCCCAGTTCTTCTTTAGCATCAACGGTAAATAATGTCGCGAGAGCCGCACTCCGCTAATGAGATTCACTTCTAGAAATTTCATCCACTCGCTATCGGAGATTTCTTCAAAAGCTTTAGAGGCGAAAATTCCTAAGTTGTTGACCAGAATATCCACCTCTGGAACTCGCTCAAACAATTCTGAAGCACCTGCCTGGGTTCCGAGATCTGCAACCACACCTTGAAGTTTGGCGTTCGTCACAGTTTGTTTAATGTGAGCGATCGCATTGTTCACTCGTTCCGTTGTGCGTCCATTAATAATGACCATTGCGCCTTCTCGGGCGAGGGCAGTCGCGATCGCCAATCCAATACCCGCTGTAGAACCGCTGACCAAAGCCGTATGATTTACCAGTTTAAGTTCCATCTGGAGTTTGTTCCTTCAATTGAGATCAAATCAAACGATGTCCACCATCTACATGCAGCACTGTTCCCGTGGTGTAACCGTTTTGCATCAAAAACAAAACGGCATCTGCTAAATCATGCGGTTGACCGATGCGCCGGGTTGGTAACTGTTTACCCAGGTTCTCAAACAGTGCCTTGCGCTCTTCCTCTGGCATATCATTCCAAGATGGTGTTTCCACGACTCCTGGTGAAACGACGTTGACGCGAACGGGAGCAAGTTCAACCGCTAGAGAGCGGGCAAATGCTGCCAAAGCTCCGTTCGCCGCTGCCACCATTGATGCACCCGGCATCGGCTTCCAAGCAGCCACTCCAGAGAAGAACGTGATGGAACCCTCTTTACTCAAGCGGGGAGCCGCGTGTTTGACGGCGTAAAATGGTCCGAGAATTTTGCTAGCAATAATAGCTTGAGCGGCTGTGCTGTCAAACTCTTGAATTGGTGCATAGGCTAAATTAGCGGCAGTTGTGACGAGGTGATCCAACATACTCACTTGCTCGAATAGATTAGCAATTGCACGCTCATGTGCAATGTCTGCGGCGATCGCATATGAATCATATCCCACGTCTGCTGCGGCTTTTTCAAGAGATGCAGAATTTCGCCCGACTAATGTTACCTTAGCGCCTGCCTCTGCTGCGGTTTTGGCAATGGCTAAACCCATCCCAGAACTTGCTCCGATAATGACAACTTTCTTCCCCGAAAGTGACATAACTGTGCTTCTCCTTTGAATTTCTGATTGATTTTTGGGTGACTTAAGAGCAGTGTGCATTTTCAAAATCAATTACTCCAGTGAAGATAGTTATCTTAAGAGGACGTTTGAAAAGCTTTGGGAAGGTGAATTATGCTGCCAAACGTTTGAGCATGATACGGATCAGGGCAAGGTAGATAAAGGTCTCTGAGGTTTCGGGTAACAGCTCATAGTCCCGGACTAATCGACGACAGCCCATCAGCCAACCAAAGGTCCGCTCCACCACTGTCTGGTGTCAATTACAAAGACCGCTTTATTGAATCAAATTTCTTCTCCTTTT
>NZ_JCACKG010000159.1:0-131872 GCF_059505265.1 Myxacorys chilensis
GGCTTGCGGTTGTTTTCTTCTGTTCTCTCAACTTAACCCGCAACTTGGATTAGTACTTACATCTAGAGAAAGCCTTTGAGAATTGATTATCAGATTGAAGGATTGAGAATGCGGTAGGGTGAGAGGACAACGATTTCTAAGAAATTATGCGGGCAAGCAATCCTACTCTTTTGGCGCTCGACTTTGATGGTGTGATTTGTGATGGGCTGAAAGAGTATTTTCAAACGGCGTGGAGAGCATATTGTCAGATTTGGCAGCCTGATCAAACGGTTCCACCACAAGGTCTTGATGAAGGCTTTTATCGATTGCGCCCTGTCGTCGAAAGTGGTTGGGAAATGCCAGTTTTGCTGCGGGCATTGATATTGAAAACGAATGAAGATGAGATCTTAGAGCGATGGGCCGCGATCGCATCGGAAATCATCGCCGAACATGAGTTAAAACCTTTAGAAGTCAGTGCGATCGTAGATACCATTCGGGATCACTGGATTGCATCTGATTTAGATAGCTGGCTGGCAGAACATCGATTTTATCCAGGTGTACTTCAGCGACTTCAAAAAGCCATTGCTCGTTCAACTACTTCGGTCATTATTAGTACTAAAGAAGGACGATTCATCCAACAGCTTCTGCAACAGCAAGGATTGAATTTCTCAGATTCTCAAATTTACGGTAAAGAAGCAAAGCGTTCAAAATACCAAATTTTGCAAGAGCTGCAAGAGAAATATGGTGCTGATTCGGTGATCTGGTTCATTGAAGACCGATTAAAAACATTGCAAGTTGTGCAACATCAACCTCAGTTAGAAACGGTAGAACTTTTCCTTGCAAATTGGGGTTACAACACTCCTGAAGAACGACAAGCCGCATTTAAAGATAATCGGATTCACCTCCTTTCGCTGGATCAGTTTTGTCGGGATTTTGCTGTATGGCGATGATTCTGCTGTAATTATTTTTTTCAAGTTTTTCCAAGATAGATGGCAAAGCGCTATGCTACTAGTGCAAAAGAACTGGTAGTAAGCGAATGCTGGATCTAACCAAACTAGCTCAGCAGATGCAAGGCATTAGCCAACACCTAACCGTAGAGGCAACTGCAACTCGTCAACGAATCGAACGAGCCGAACTACTTATGGCACAAGCCCATGAGCGGCAAGCCGAGCTAGTAGAAATGCAGAAAACGTGGCGCGATCGCTTCATATTCACCGCCGCCGAGCCGATTGAATCGTTGAATAGCCGGATTGACATTGACTCGGCTCCGTCTGCTCACACGGTTATTGCTACCGATGGTTCTCAAATTGCGCCAAGTCACCACGAAATTGCGTACTGTTATCTAATCAACATTGGGCGTATTGTTCTACATTATGGCCAAAGCAAATTTCCCCTGTTGGATAGCTTGCCCGAAGCATTTTACCGTTCTGAAGACCTTTATGCGTCGCGGCAGTGGGGCATCCGGACTGAAGAATGGATGGGATACAAGCGTACAACTCAAGAAGCGTGTGTGCTGGCAGAATTGGCGGAAGCGTTGGTCGAAGAAGACCGCGATCGCTTAGCGCCTGCGATCGCGCTCGTTGATGGCTCACTACTGTACTGGTTTCTAGAACCATTGCCTGCTGAAGCGCGGGATCAAATCTTGACGCCCATTTTGGAGGCGTGGGATAAGCTGCGATCGCTTGACGTTCCGTTAGTTGGATATATTAGTGCGTCTCGCAGTGGTGAAGCGTTAAATTTTTTGCGGCTCCAGAGTTGCGCCTATCTTGCCCCTGATTGCGCCTCTCATTGTGCCGGACAAACAGGTCGCGAAGCGTCTTCCAATCGCGCTCCCTGCCAAGTGCTTGATCCTTTGAAAGACACAGCGTTGTGGAGAAGACTGCTACAGCCTGGGCAGCGCAGCCCCTTATGGAAAAGTTCGGCACGAATTCAAGAGTTCTATGGAGATCATGCAATTCATTTCTGCTACGTGCATGTGGGTAGCGAGATTGCGCGGGTTGAGGTTCCAGGCTGGGTGGCGAGCGATCGCGAGATGTTAGATTCAGCATTAAGTCTGGTGTTAGCCCAAGTCCAAAAGGGCTATGGCTATCCGGTAGCCTTGGCAGAAGCGCATAATCAAGCGGTGGTAAGAGGCGGCGATCGCGCTCGGTTTTTTGCCTTACTTGAACAACAAATGATTCGAGCTGGACTCAAAAATGTGGGAACGTCTTATAAGGAAACTCGTAAGCGGGGCAGCATTGCATAATGAACTTTCAAGACTTGCAAGAAAAGCGGGATGAAATATTAGCGATCGCAGCAAAACACGGCGCTCTTAATGTCCGTGTCTTCGGTTCTGTGGTACGTGGTGAAGCAACTCCAGAGAGCGATGTTGATTTTCTGATTGATTTAGGCGAAAAACGAAGTCCCTGGTTTCCAACCGGATTAATTCGCGATCTTGAAAGCCTATTGGGTCGAAAAGTTGACGTCGTAACTGAAAGATCGGTGCATTACTTTATCCGCGACCAGATTTTAAGAGAAGCAAAACCACTATGAGAAACAATAGGGTTTATCTCATTCATATACGAGATTGTATTTCTAGATTAGAAGAGTATACAGTTGATGGAAAAGCTGCATTTTTAGCAGATATAAAGACACAAGATGCAGTAATCAGAAATCTGCAAACCATGTGTGAGTCGACCCAACGATTACCGCTTGAGTGGAAAGCAATTTGCTTGGACATGGACTGGCAAGGAATTTCTGATTTCCGTAATGTTCTGACTCATCAATATTTAGAGATTGATCTTGAAGTCGTCTGGGATGTTGTTGAAACCTACTTGCCGCCTTTAAAGATAGCAATCGAAGAGATTTCTCAAGAATTTTGGAACGTTTAGAATTCAGCTTCGTCGGTCAATGTTTCAATTAACAAGTCAACTTGTTTCTGTCGTTCGGCTAGAAAAGATTCGCATTGGCGCAAGTACTCGACTGCCGCAGAAAACTCTTCAAAAACAGCCGCAAGCTCTAGTTCGCCAGATTCAATTCTTGTCAAAATTTCTTCAACTCTAGCAACCGTTCTTTCGTAATTCCAATGCTCGTAATCAGGTGAAGATGGCAAGCGAGTTACCTTAGCAGCAGTTTTGGGACTTAGCCATACGTTACCCTAAAAACAAGCGAAGTAGGCGTTCTCTTCTCTGTTAGTTCCTATTTAGAGAACTTAGGTGAAGCACCTGATACATCAGTAACTGTAACCTTAATGTGTCCTTGACCGAGTTGAATGGTTAAATTTTCGTTCTGATTTACATCATTGATTGATCGCACAATTCTGCCGTTCTGCTGCCTTACCACCGCATAGCCTCGCTGCAAGACGGCTTGAGGATCAAGAGTCGTCAATTTTTCTTGCAGCATTTGATGATGTTGCTGTGCGGATTGAAAGCGACGTTGGGTGGATTGAATCAGCCGTTGCTGTAGCCAAGACACGACTTGATACTCTTGTTTAAGTAACCGATCGAGCTTTAATCGACCGAAGCGATCGCGCATTGTCTGCACGCGATCGCGTTCACCGCTCAGATATCTGTTCACAGCCTGGTTTAAGGCGTTCAGCCGCTCCCCATGCTCAACCCGCAAATCTGCAAGACAAGGAACCGCTAATTCGGCAGCAGCAGTGGGCGTGTGGACATGAACATCTGCTGCTAAATCCGCCAACGACTCGTCGCGCTGATGCCCAATGCCCGCAATGACCGGAATGGGACAGTTTGCCACCGCTCGTACCACAATTTCATGATCAAAACAGGCCATATCCTCGATCGCACCGCCGCCGCGTGATAGAATTAGTACATCCGCTCTATTGTCGCGTTCGACTCGAGCGATCGCGGCCACAATAGACGCCGGAGCCTGATCTCCTTGGACAAGTGCCGGAGAGAACAGGACACGCAATCCTGGATAGCGACGCTTTAGCGTGCGTTGGATATCACCCCAAGCTGCAGCCTGGGGTGAGGTGACAACGGCTACAGTTTGCGGATGAAGCGGTAGAGGACGCTTTCGCTCTGGGTCGAACAGTCCTTCTACCTCTAGGCGATGCCGCAATTGGCGGTAGCGCAATGCTCTTAATCCTTCTCCTGCGGGCAGGGCTTGCCACACAATCAGTTGGTAAGTACCCCGGTGGGGTTGCACATGCACCCGACCCAGCAAAATAAATTGCTCTCCCTGAACCGGTAACGTCGCTAACTTATGCAACTGACTGTTCCAGATCACACAACTGATTGCGGCTTTAGCATCCGGGTCTTGCAGCGTGAAAAACAAGCCACTCTTGTATTGCGTTGCGCTCGATACTTCTCCCGTAATCCAAACTTGGCGCAACTGATCATCTTGCTCAAGCAGGAGCTGGATGTACGCCGTGAGACCCGCCACAGAAAGGGCGGTATCTGGCACCAGTAAAGACGGCAAATTAGAGGTCATCGTGTGTACCCTGGAAGAAGAGCCAATTTACACCTTACCGAGCAACTTGACCGAGCAAATCGTAGAATAGCTGCTTCCATGCTACATAAGTTTGAGAATGAGTTGTTCGTCCTACATCGTTAGTTGTTAGATACTAGTCATACCTAACCTCGACCATTCTTTCCCCCACCCCATACTTTCATTTTCTGAGGCGCTAATGGCAACAAAAACAGAGAGTTCTGACAAGCAAAAAGCACTAAGCATGGTGCTGACTCAAATTGAGCGCAACTTTGGTAAAGGCAGCATTATGCGCTTGGGCGATGCCACCCGAATGAAGGTGGAAACGATTTCGAGTGGCGCACTGACGCTAGATCTGGCACTTGGTGGTGGCTTGCCCAAAGGTCGAGTGATTGAGGTTTACGGTCCTGAAAGTTCGGGTAAAACGACGATCGCGCTTCATGCTGTGGCAGAAGTTCAGAAAGCTGGTGGCGTAGCCGCGTATGTCGATGCAGAACATGCCCTTGATCCGGCGTATGCCGCTAACTTAGGGGTAGACATTGAGAATCTGTTAGTGTCTCAACCGGATACTGGAGAAGCGGCGTTAGAAATTGTTGATCAATTGGTGCGATCGACGGCTGTAGACATCGTGGTCATTGACTCGGTAGCTGCTCTCGTGCCTCGCGCTGAGATTGAAGGTGAGATGGGCGATTCTCACATGGGTCTGCAAGCGCGTCTAATGAGCCAAGCCTTGCGCAAGATCACTGGAAACATTGGTAAATCTGGCTGTACGGTAGTATTCATCAACCAGTTGCGTCAGAAGATTGGCGTCACTTACGGTAGCCCTGAGACGACCACAGGTGGACAAGCGCTGAAGTATTACGCCTCGGTGCGACTCGATATTCGCCGGATTCAAACGCTGAAGAAGGGCAACGAAGAGTATGGCACTCGCGCCAAGGTGAAAGTCGCGAAGAATAAAGTCGCGCCGCCATTCCGCATTGCGGAGTTTGACATCATCTTTGGTAAGGGTATCTCGACGCTGGGCTGTCTGATTGATATGGCAGAAGAAACGGGCGTTGTGGTTCGCAAGGGGGCTTGGTATAGCTACAACGGCGACAATATTAGCCAAGGTCGCGACAATGCGATTAAGTACATGGAAGAAAAGCCTGAATTTGCCGTGGAAGTTGAGAAACTGGTGCGCGAGAAGCTAGAAATGGGCGCTGAGGTTTCGGCGAACACGGTTGGTGTAGTCGATGAGCATGATATCGACGATGATGGTGAGCTAGAAGAATAAGCGCAGTTTGCCTCACAGAAACTTGCAAGAGCGCGTTAATAGTTTAAGAGTACTAGGGTAGGCGGTTGCCTACCCTTTCGAGTATTAGGAATCAAATTTGAGAAAAAACAATTCTGAGTGTTACAAGCATTGCTTTTACTCTATTGTTATGGATTAAGAATAGTTGCGTTGATCCGTGAAGTATCCAGTATTCTGAAACTGTGATAATTCCCGGCTTCTACATCACTGCTTAACCCATATACCTTTGCTCCGCAGTCTTTTTGACACTATGAAACTTTGCGTTTTTCATACTCCTGAACTTACTCCTGACCAGAATCATGCGGATTGCGCGATCGCGATCGATGTGTTGAGAGCCACAAGCACGATCGCAACGGCATTAGCGGTAGGAGCTGAAGCGGTTCAGGTCTTTAGTGATATGGACAAGCTGATGCACGAAAGCGAAAGCTGGATGCCAGAGAAACGGTTACGGGCGGGTGAGCGGGGTGGCAGCAAGGTGGCAGGCTGCGATTTAGGAAATTCTCCGCTTGACTGCACGCCTCAGTTAATGGATGAAAAACGTCTCTTCATCAGCACAACGAACGGAACGCGGGCGCTCCAGAAAATTCAGGCATCGCCAACCGTTTTAGCGGCAGCATTGATTAACCGCAAGGCGATTGTCGAATATTTGCTCAAGCAGCGACCGGAAACCGTATGGATTGTGAACGCAGGATGGGAAGGCTCGTTCGCGTTAGAAGATACGGTCTGTGCAGGTGCGATCGCGCATACTCTAACTGAAAGACTTGACTGCTCACTGGAGGAGATCACGGGCAACGATGAAGTAGTGGGCGCAGTGACTCTCTATCAGCAGTGGAAAGAGAATCTATTGGAACTCTTTCACCATGCCAGTCACGGTAAGCGCTTGCTTAAACTCGATTGCCATGACGATTTGAAATATTGCGCCGGATTAGATGTGCTAGATGTTGTGCCAATTCAGCGTGAGATTGGAGTGCTGGTGAAAAACAGCTAGTCTGAGGAAGTTTTAGCTAGGGCGATAAAAGTGCTAATTTTTGACATCTGATGGATTTAGATATCGTTAGAACTTTTCGCAAGACTATTGAGTAAAGTTCTGTTTCAACCAAAAAGAGAGGCAAGCGCTTGCCTCTCTTTTTCTATGCCTAATCTCTTTTTCTATGCCTAATCTAGAGTCAGAACCGCTTGCTCTATCAGCGCTTCAGCCAAATATTAAGTTTTTATGCAATTCAAAAACACACGCCTATAATATGAACGATTGTTAAGCAAAGCAAAAGTAGACGCTTTCAGCCGAAAGGAACTGGTTTTATAGCTTATTGGATCAGCAAATTCAGCGATCGCGCCTTTCTGAACGCAAGCTTTCAATCAAAAACCGTCACACTCTGTTTTTAAAGTTTAATAAACTTCATCAAACTAGAGTAAGATGAGTCAGTAGGTATTAATCCTCATCGGATTAACCTCCTCCTTTCTCGATCCGCTCAATACAGCCTTTTGGTTGATTGAACTGTGGGATTTGTGGATAGTCACCGCCTCGCCTTGAGACACTTCGATTCACTCGCGAATCCTGCTTAGCTCACTTATCGATTTAAAGATTTGGCACACTACAGCCTCTTGCTTCACCCG
Source organism: Myxacorys chilensis (assembly GCF_059505265.1). Lineage (NCBI taxonomy): Bacteria > Bacillati > Cyanobacteriota > Cyanophyceae > Leptolyngbyales > Leptolyngbyaceae > Myxacorys > Myxacorys chilensis. Next base: position 7,313 of record NZ_JCACKG010000159.1, read on the forward strand.
ATACACGAGCCTCTTTGCGGATTGATTAGGTGTGCTTCACATCGAACCGACCTCTCTACATCCCTACAAACCTGGTTTCAGTTCTAATGGTGAGTACCTCTTTTCCTTGGCTAACGACCCTAATCCTGCTGCCCCTGGTAGCCTCTCTCTTAATCCCGATCCTGCCTGACAAACAGGGCAAAACAGTACGCTGGTATGCTTTGGGCATTGGACTACTTGATTTTGCGCTCTCGGTCTACGCGGTTTGGAGCCACTACGACTTCCAAAATCCTGATTTTCAATTGGCTGAGAGCTATGCTTGGGTGCCGCAAGTTGGTATTAATTGGTCGGTTGCGGTCGATGGAATCTCGATGCCGCTCGTTGTTTTAGCGGGATTAGTTACCACTTTATCGATGCTGGCAGCCTGGCAGGTGAAAGAAAAGCCCAGGCTTTTTTATTTTCTGATGCTAGTGATGTATTCCGCTCAGATTGGCGTCTTCTGCGCTCAAGACATGATTCAGTTCTTTCTTATGTGGGAAGTTGAACTGGTTCCGGTCTACATCCTGATTTCGATTTGGGGTGGTCCGAAGCGGCTCTATGCGGGTACTAAATTTATTCTTTATACGGCAGTTGGTTCTATCTTCATTCTGGTTGCTGCTTTAGCAATGGCATTTTCGGGCGATGTGATTACCTTTAACCTGCATGAGTTGGGCTTGAAGGAATACTCCTTGCCGTTTGAGCTATGTGTTTATGCTGGATTGCTGATTGCGTATGGCGTTAAGTTACCTATCTTCCCGCTTCACACATGGTTGCCAGATGCTCATGGTGAAGCATCGGCTCCGGTTTCAATGATTCTGGCTGGAGTATTGCTAAAGATGGGTGGCTATGCCCTCATTCGTATGAATGTGGAAATGTTGCCTCATGCTCATGTTTACTTCGCCCCAATTCTGGCGATTCTCGGTATTGTCAATATTATTTACGGAGCATTAGCGTCTTTTGGTCAGCGAAATCTGAAGCGTCGGATGGCGTATTCGTCGATCTCTCACATGGGCTTTGTGCTGCTGGGAATTGCCTCATTTACTGAATTGGGTATGAATGGGGCAGTGCTACAAATGCTCTCTCACGGATTGATTGCACCCGCGTTGTTCTTCTTGGCTGGAATTGTCTACGATCGCACCCATACTCTCAATATGGATGATATGGGCGGATTGGCGAAGAAGATGCCGACAACCTTTGCTCTATTTACCATCTGTTCAATGGCATCCTTGGCACTGCCAGGAATGAGCGGCTTTGTCGGGGAATTGGCAATTTTCTTAGGCTTCACCACGAGCGATGCTTACACTTCTGCCTTTAAGGGCGTTGTGGTTCTACTAGCAGCGGTGGGTCTGATCATTACGCCGATTTACCTGCTGTCGATGCTGCGCGAAATGTTCTACGGCAAAGAAGGTAAAGCGGTTGCACAGAACATTGTGTTAGATGCGAAACCAAGAGAGTTTTTCATCGCGGCTTGTCTGCTACTGCCAATCATTGGGATCGGGTTGTATCCAAAGCTGGCGACTCAAACCTATGACGTGAAAACGGTTGAGATCGCAAGTCATGCGCGCAATGCAATTCCGGTAATTGCCAGCCAAGCGTATCAAGATTTGCCTCAGTTTGCGATCGCGCCAAAGCTGCCTGCTGCAAATGCTGAGCTTTTAGGCATGGTCAAGTAAATCTCTCGTAAATATTGCTGCACGCCTGGGGGTTCTCCCCCAGGTTTTTTTTGGACTCATATTTATGATTTACAGAAAGCGACCTGAACAGACGTAGAGCAGTAGATGCAAGAAACGTTTGCATTTACAAAGGATGAGCAAAGAAGGTCTACCGTTCACGGGGTGACAACGACCTTGAAGCGCTTGTCTAGTAGGAAATTCAGGCATTGAGCAGCAGAAAGAATCTGGTTTTGATTCTATTAAAAAATACATATCGCTGCTTGGATCAGGCATTTTATCAGGCCTTAGCTAGAGCGAATGTTCTACAAATAGCAAAAGCAATGCCGTTTTTTATCGGTAGCAGAATGGCTGTAACTGCGCTGTAGTGATGATTACAGGCTCGTTGTCACCCCCTGAAGGTCTACCGATTCCTGGGCCAGCAACGTGCCATGAAGTTACTGGAAGGGGATCAGTATGTGGAAGTTGGCATGTTCAGAAAAAATGACGGCATTCAATACCAGACATTTTTAGGATTCAACCTAACCCCAACCCATATTTTTCAAGCGGTGTAGTGATGATTAGGCTTCTGGGAATTGATGCGATCGCACTTCGCCACAATACTCCTGTGTCGCTGTCGTAATCAACTCATATAAATTGAGATAGGACTTTGCAAACTTTGGCTTCCACGTGCCCAGCCCCAACACATCTGACGTGACAAGGACTTGACCATCGCATTGGTTTCCCGCTCCAATGCCAATTGTGGGAATCGCTAGTTTCTCGCTAATTGTTTTGGCTAAATCCGACGGAATGTGTTCTAACACAATCGAGAATGCGCCTGCTTGCTCGAGCGCGATCGCTTCTGCCACAATCCGCTTACGGTCTTCACTGGATTTCCCTTGCTGACGAAAGCCTGTTTGCCGAACAGACTGAGGTGTTAATCCAACATGCCCCATGACCGGAATGCCAATGTGAACAAGTTTAGCAACGGTTTCTGCCATCGCAGGATGACCGCCTTCGAGCTTTACGCCGCCTGCGCCAGTTTCTTTTAGCACCCGCCCTGCCGATCGAATTGCCTGCTGCGGACTTTCTTGATAACTCATGAATGGCAAATCGACAATCACTAATGCCTGCTTGACCCCGCGACAAACTGCTTTTGCGTGATGCAGTGTTTCCTCTAGCGTGAGCGGCAGGGTTGTTTCATGTCCTAAGGCCACCATTGCTAACGAATCGCCGACCAAGATCACATCGACGCCTGCTTGATCCAAAATTTGGGCAATGGCATAGTCCCAAGCGGTGAGGACTGCGATCGCGCGTCCTTGCTGCTTCCACTGAATGAGTTGCTGCGGAGTAAGCATAGCGTAAGTCGTAATTTGGAGTTTCTCAAATTACGGGTAGATTAGTTCTATTTTACTCTGCTCGTTAAGGGGAACGATGGCTGAACATGATATGAGGCTTGGTTTGGTAGGTCGTCATGCTGACCCACGCCAGTCCTTCGGTTGTGCCGACCCAAAGTTTGTTGCCCGTGTCAGGAGACAGGGTCAGTACTCGGCTTGATGGCAAGTTTGGAACCTGACCGACGATCGCACCATTGCCAGGATTGACCCGAAATAATCCTTGGCTCGTTCCAGCCCAAATGCTGCCCACTTGATCAGTTCCGAGGGATAAAACGTTTCGTCCTCTTAGTTGAGTGAGCGAGCGCACAATTTTTCCGTCTAGAGGATTAATCTGCGTTAAACCACTGGGAGTGCCTGCCCATAGCGAACCCTTGGAATCTAACGCCAGAGTTTGAACAGAGCCACCTGAGATTCCACTCATTTCATGCAGGACTTGAGCGCTGGCAGTATCGACTTGGACAAGTCCTTCTAATGTACCGACCCAAAGTTGACCTTCAGAATCTAGGCTGAGTGCATTGGCGCTGACTCCGGGTAGTTCTTTCAAAGTAGTCATCACAAGTCCTTTGTCTGGGCTAACCAATACCAAACCTTGGTCGGTTCCCACCCAGAGGTAACCCCGTTGATCGACGAGCATCGATAATACTCGGTTAGAAGGAAGCGTGATGGTTTGAACCGTCACCTGGTTGGTACGCGGATCGATGCGCCAGATACCTTCGTAAGTTCCGACCCAAATTCGCCCGACGCGATCTTGGGCGATCGCCGCGATCGCAAGATTCGGGAGCGACACTCTCGCCAACACTCGACCTGTGTTGGGGTCAAGTTTTGCAACGCCTTTTGAGGTTGCAATCCAAAGGTTGCCTTTAAAGTCACGCTGCGAGGCACTGACCCGAAATTCTTCAGTAGCGTTGTCCTGGGTGGAAGTAGCCGGTAGATTTGGCGGCGGAGCGATGGGAGTATAAGGCAGCGTTTGGGCGCGGCTCACAGAAGAAATACCAAGAGCCAACACTACAGAACTGAGAACAGAACTGAGACCGATCCCCATGCGCACGGGTAAACCCAACATAATTAATACTCCATCGCCCCTTGAACAGCCATAGTGTGCCCTAAGCGATAGAACAATGCTGCAACGAGACCGCTGACGAGTAGAAAGGATTAATGCCCCAGCAGCTTATCGCGCAAGTGTTTGATTTTGTCACGGTATTTAGCGGCGTCCTCAAACTCCATCTTTTTAGCGGCGTCTTTCATCTGAGCCTCTAGCTGAGAGATCAAAGTTGGAATATTTTCAAGCGGGATATCGCTGGCGTGTTCGTAAACTTGGTCGAGTTCTTGAGCGTTTAATCGACGAGAAACCTCTAGAAATGACAAGATCGCATTATTGGATTTCTTAATAATCGGCGTTGGCACAATGCCGTGCTTTTCGTTGTACGCCATCTGAATCACGCGACGACGCTCCGTTGCTTCGATCGCTTTCGCCATGCTGTCCGTATAGTTATCAGCGTAGAGAATCGCTTTGCCCTCGACGTGACGTGCTGCCCGTCCGATCGTTTGGATCAGCGATCGCTCGGCCCGCAAAAAACCTTCTTTGTCTGCATCTAAAATCGCGACGAGCGACACTTCGGGGAGATCCAATCCCTCTCTCAGCAAGTTGACGCCAACTAACACATCAAAGATGCCTTCGCGTAAATCCTGTAGGATCTCGATTCGCTCGATGGAGGTAATCTCTGAGTGCAAGTAGCGAACGCGAACGCCGCGCTCCTGAAAGTACTCCGTTAAGTCTTCTGCCATCCGCTTTGTCAGCGTCGTGATCAGCGTCCGTTCGTGTTTTGCAACACGCTCTTGAATTTCGTGCAACAAATCATCGACTTGCCCATTGGTCGGGCGCACAAACACTTCCGGATCGAGAACGCCAGTGGGTCGAATCACTTGCTCCGCAATGTGATCTTCAGAGATTTCAAGCTCCCAGTTTCCGGGAGTCGCTGATACGAATATGCACTGATTCACCTTCTCCCAAAATTCTTCCGCCTTGAGGGGACGGTTGTCTGCAGCACTCGGCAGGCGGAAGCCATGCTCGATCAAGACACTCTTTCGAGCTTGGTCGCCGTTGTACATCGCTCGAATCTGAGGAATTGTGACGTGAGATTCGTCAATCACCAACAGCCAATCTTTCGGAAAATAATCGATCAAGCATTCGGGCGACTCTCCTGCTGCCCGTCCAGCTAAGTGTCGAGAATAGTTTTCCACCCCGTTGCAAAACCCAACTTCTCGCAAGACTTCTAAATCGTATCGAGTGCGTTGCTCTAAGCGTTGGGCTTCGAGTAACTTTCCGTTAGTTTCTAGCTCAACTAAGCGTTGTTTGAGTTCTAATTCGATTTCATCGCACGCCAATTGCAGCCGGTCTTCTGGCGTGACAAAGTGACGAGCCGGATAGACGTTAACGGCTTCCATGCTTTGCAACGTCGCGCCTGTAACCGGATCGACATATCGAATTGCATCAATTTCATCGCCAAAAAACTCGACGCGGATGATCCGATCTTCGTAAGCAGGTCCAATTTCTAATACGTCGCCTTTAACGCGAAACTTTCCGCGACCTAAATCTAAATCATTGCGGGTGTACTGCACCGAGGCAAGATCGCGCAGGATCTGACGCTGGTTGATTTCTTCCCCCACGCGCAGAGGAATCGAGGCATTCAAATATTCCGATGGAATTCCCAAGCCATAAATGCAGCTAATCGAGGCGACGACGATCACATCTTTACGCTCAAATAGCGATCGCGTGGCGGAGTGCCGCAGCATATCGATTTCATCATTGATCGATGCAGTTTTTTCGATGTAGGTGTCGCTGACCGGAACGTAAGCTTCGGGCTGATAGTAGTCGTAGTAACTGATGAAATATTCGACCGCGTTATCAGGAAAGAATTCTCGCAACTCGTTACAAAGCTGCGCGGCAAGCGTTTTGTTATGAGCTAAAAGCAGAGTCGGTTTACCAATCTTGTCGATCACCCGGGCGATCGTATGCGTTTTTCCGGTTCCCGTTGCACCGAGGAGGGTCTGAAAACGGTTGCCAGCGTGAATGGACTTGGCGAGTGCTGCGATCGCGGTTGGCTGATCGCCCTTCGGTTCAAACGGCGCTTGGATGTTGAAATCTGCCATAGTGATGAAGAGGTTAAGTGGCGACCATCCTCTAGTGTAACGAGTTCTACTCGAAGCGGGATGTCGCTACCATAGACGTTTTTGAGTAGCTTCTCGTACCAAATTGTTCTATAAATTTTTATCTCGACATTTTATTAGGTTGACTTAGCATCAAATGACCTATTCTGCTCAGGGTAAGGGCTTTGTCCTTAGAGAGATGACATTGATTAACTTTTGCTGAGACTCTAAAACCTAATCTTTGAAGTTGTGTTCCTATGTCGTTCAGATTTGCCTTGGTTGCTCTAGCCGTCAGCCCCTTGGCATGGCTTAGTGCAGGTTCTGCTATGGCTGCAAGCTTTTATTCAGTTCAGCAGATTCCGTTTACGCCTACTGATCTCAACGATCGCGGCGACGTAGTTGGAGGACAGTATGTATGGAATAGCGGCAATCTAACAGATTTAAAGTCGCAGCTTGGAGTCACCAATACGACGTTTGCAGCAAAAGCAATCAACAATTCGGGGCAAATCTTAGGAGATGGACTGGTCGTTAGTCAGCCTGCTACCGATGCGCCTTTCACTCCCACACTCAGCTCAGATCGAGTTTTTTTGACCGATGGCAAAACGGTTTCTCAAATTAGCCTCAATGCGTCCTGTGTGGGTTATGCCTGTCCGACGACCACTGCCATTGACATTAACGATCGCGGACAAATTCTCTATGGGGTACAGGTTCCGTCAGGTTCCTTTAGTCAGGGACAAAACCCTGATGGTAGTAAATTTACATTTAATGGAGGTCAGCTTGCTACAGGCATTAATAACCAAAGCCAAATTGCGGGGCAGCGGTTTGGTTCAGGTCGTTCTGGTCCGGGCGTTGGCATTTTTGAAGAGGAGCAAACGCTCGTTTTGACAGGAACCGTTTATTGCCCAATCCCAACGGATTGCTTTCCGCGAGAAACCGTAGCTAAGGGCATCAACGATCGCGGACAGGTTGTCGGCTACGGCCCAATTGACGTGGCATTCAGTAGTCCGCTTCGGGCGCTGTTTTGGGCAGATCCTAAACGGCATACGGTCGGACAAGATTTGGGAACGTTGGGGGGAAGCAGCGGCTATTTTTCTTTCTCAAGCGTTGCCAATAGCATCAACAACAGTAGCCAAATCGTAGGCTATTCCTACACACCCGACGGAGAGCAACGAGCAGTGATCTGGGAAGATGGTGTCCTCGTTGATCTCAACACTCAGCTGCCGATCGAGGCGGGATGGACGCTTTCATCGGCAACGCGGATTAATAATGCCGGACAGATTATTGGAACCGGACTGGTCAATGGGCAGGAACAAGGCTATTTGCTAACACCGGAGCCTATACCCGAACCCGATGGCGCGATCGCATCGTTTGCGGGATGCAGCATTCTTCTATCGGTTGCCGGATTCAAATATCGAAAGCAACTCCGCTAGTTGTCGTTCGCATTGCCGCTTCTATGCGAACGCATAAATGTAAGAAACAGTAACAGTAAATCTGCTTTCGATATTGAACGTAACTCTAAACACTAAAGAAGTAGTAAGAAGCGATCGCGAAATGACACTTTGTGATTGAATTTGTGTGTGACAGAAAGTACAAAATTATATAAAACCAAATGTCCTTAGATTGATTAATAGTATTAACTACGAACACAGACACACAAGCGATTACTACGTTAATCTATGCACCCCGCGGCCCCTCCAGAGTTGCGTTAGCGCTAATCGCACAACGTGAAATTCCTGTCTAATTTTGGAAGCATCACGCTCTCATATGAGGAAATCAATCACTCCTTGGAAGCTTGCCACTAATCGCGTTTTGTGCTGTTTCGGACTAAGTTGGTCAGTATTCTCGCGTAGTCACAAAGATAACTAGCACAAGGCAAAACTTCAGAGAAACCGCACTCAATATAATATTCCAAAACCGTTTTAAGGTTTTCCTAACCTCTGTTAGGAATTAACCTGCAAACTGCTGTGCTTAATTTTATTTCCACCGTCTATGGTTCGTCATTCTATGGTTCGTCATTTTCTCTCAGATAGAGAACTCAATCGCTCTGCTTGTCTCCGCTCTATTACTGTCGCTACTGTGACCCAAACATTTGGAGGAGCAAGATGAGAATTCAAGACATCTATCAGTTTTTTCAGGCTCCACAACCGATCTTTCTCAACCAAGAGTTGGCAGTATGCTACATTCTCAAAGTCTTGTCTGAGCAACATTCGTATGGAACTGAATTGATTCAGCAGCTAGAAACTCAACATCCCCAATACAGGCTGTCGGACACAGTACTATGTGCGGCACTTAAATTTTTAGAACGGGAAGAAGTGGTTACTTCCTACTGGAAGAAAGTTGAGGGGCGAGGGCGTCCGCGCCGAATGTATCAGATTCAATCAGAGAAGAGGGGCAAGGCTCATAGTTTGGCTCAACTGTGGCACCAGTATGCTGAACACTCAGAAACTGTAGAGTATCAGTCCACCAAACCTACATAGTGCTTCCTCAAAGAGCGTTCGTCAAAGAGCGCTTCGTCCTTCGTCAAAGTAGGGACACCGCAGGCGTCCCTTTCCAAACCCATCAGTCTAAGTTTGACAAACTTTTCTACTAGTACCGCGTCAAGCTGGGGATGAGAGACGCTTTACAGCAGATGCAAACTATCTCTCTGTTCCGAACGACTGTACACAGCGAGTTGGTCTCAAAACAGTAGAGCAAGAAGTTGAGGAAATCTCCAGGTTTAAGATTTCCTCAAACCTGCCAGCAAAATAATCAAATTAGAATTAAATCATGGTTACCACACTAAAACCTGTGAGTAAGCTCCATCAATTGCGAATTACACATAGCGAATTACTATGAAGCTTTCCAAGAAAAATCTCGAAGAGCGGCTTGACCACGTTTATGATGCGATCGTTGTGGGCGGAGGTGCCGGAGGTTTATCTGCCGCTATCTATCTACAACGCTATCGGTTGTCTACTTTAGTCATAGAAAAAGGACGTGGGCGATCGTTCTGGATGCAAGAGCTTCGCAATTATTTAGGATTACCTCCCGAAACCCCCGGAAGAACTCTATTACAGCAAGGACAATCTCACGTGCTGTCCGTCGGTGGAGATTACCTTGCAGGCTTTGTAGAACAGGTGACAGACGAAGGAGACACGTTTGCGGTCAAGGTCAAAGTTGGCAAAACGGGTGACAGCTATCCCGTCTTTCGCTCTAAATATTTAGTGTCCGCTAGTGGCATCATCGATCATTTGCCGCAGTTAGAAGATCAGCAGAATGTCTTTGATTATGCCGGATACAACCTCCATGTTTGCCTAATTTGCGATGGCTACGACATGGCAGATCAAAAGTGCGGGCTATTCGTTAATTCTGAAGCGGCAATTAATACTGCCTTCGTCTTGAACTGGTTTACGCCATACATCACGGTGTTTACGCAAGGACTGTGCGAGGTCGGTCAAGACATGCGAGACAAGCTCAAAGCTCACGGTTATCCACTCATCGAAACTCCCCTACGTCGGTTCCTCGGAGAGAACCATCACATGACGGGCGTTGAACTGACTGATGGAACCACCGTAGAATTAGAGACAGGACTCATCTCAATGGGTTCCCATTTTTACAATCAGTACTTGCAAGGGCTTGACCTGGATTGGAAAGGCGGTAATCTAGTCACAGACGATATGTGTCGGACATCTCACCCTCGAATTTTTGCTCTTGGTGACCTCAAAGAAGGACTAAATCAAGTTTCAATTGCGGTTGCAGATGGTACATTGGCTGCAACTGCAATTTGGCGAGATATTCGTCGAGCATCTCCTCCCCGTCTATGGGAAGACCATGTTCAACTGACTCAAGCGAAATAGCAAAATTTAGCCAACAACGGAGTACCTCTATCGTGACTGATATCCCCCGTCCCCAAGAATTTCAGGCTGAAGTGGTGCGTCTGCAAGAAGAATTGCAGATGCGCGATCAGTTGGTGCAACAACTGTCGCAAGAGCTATTTCGCTTAGTGAAAGGAAACGTCAATGCCAGTACTGCTGCGACTCCTGGCCATAGTGAACCCTCAGAACGGCATCTCACTGAAATGTCCGCCCTGCGCAAACAGCTTCATGAGATTGAAGAGCAGGTGACGTTTTATCAGGGGAGAATCGAAGAGCAAAACACAGAGCTTCAGCAGTCCAGGCAATCGGTCGAAGAACTGACCGAGCGCTCTAGAATGCTAGAACAAGTTGTGCAGGAATTGCCTAAGATTTATCGGCAAAAGTTTGCGGAACGGATGGCTCCGGTAAAAGAGAAAGTGGCGATGATTCAGCGCGAGAATCGTCAACTCCATGCGGAGCTACAGAGCGTGAGCTACCGCTTGGCAGTGAAGAACCGCCGTGCCTCTGACTTAGATTTACCCAGTTTCTCGCAAGGTAACCTTTCGCTCCCTAGCCTTGGTAATGCCTAGAGGTTGATGTTTAGGTTTCAGCTTGCTAGGGAGCAACGCCCGTCACGAGAGAAGTTACGTCTGTGGTAAATGCTTTGCAAAGTGTTACCGCAGACGTCTCTACTTTGATCAAGCCCTAGGAGAGCAAGCCACTTCTAGAGCGGGCGCAATCTCTTCAGAGACTTGCAATGACAAAAGTAACGCATCATAGTCCTCAAAAATGGTGAAGACTCGATCGAGTTGTGTAATGTCAAAAATTAATTTTGCTGAAGGAGGCAAGCCGCATAAGATTAGCCTTGCACCTGCTTCAGTTGCCACCTTTAGCCCTGATACAAGGGCAATCAGCCCAGAGCTATCGATAAACTCTACGCTGGACAAATCGATAACCCAAAGTTTGTAGCATCTTGGAGCGATAGACTCTAGCTGCTGCTGCAACCAATTTGCTCCTCGCGAATCTAGATGACCACAAGGCTGTAGCAAGATTTCTTCACGGTTGTTGGCTAAAGCCATAACGTCGTCCCCGTATGTATTACTCCTCAACCCTTCCATCAACACCCTGCACAATGCCAGATTTTTACTAGATTTCTGATTGTGCCCATCTGAGACAGGCTATTAGCTACTACTGTGGCTTGTGTCTGCGTAGCACTTGTGCCCGTACGAGATAACTTAGACCAGATGCACAGTAATATTACATAAAAGTAATATTACGGACTGAAGATTTAATTCCAGTACATTTACTGAAGTTAGCGTCTTCACTATAGGAACTAAATTCCATTGGCGCATCTAAGATTTCAAAGGTTTATGGAAACTTTATGTCTCCTCTAACTGCTTTCTAGTTTTAATGAAGTCTTCGATGAAAAGTTGCACGAAGGTTACAGGCAGAAGGATTTAGGATTTGTAACCGGCCTTTTTAGATATTTGCTACTTCTTGATTCGCTACTTTTTGTGGCAAGTATTCAAGCTCTGGTTTCATTACAATTCATTCTGTGCCTAACTTTGCTAAACCTATGATTCTGCAAAACTTGGCAATGCTCACTATTGCCCCACTGAAATCTTGGCATTGACACAACCAGTCAACCTACGCCAAGATCAGAAGGATGAAGCTTTGTAAAGGTTGCTCTAATGTCACTCGACTTTCTCTCGCCAGAAGTCATCCAAGAAATTGCTCAGCAGTACGGTTATTGGGCTATTTTTTTCGGGATTTTACTTGAAAATTTGGGGTTGCCGATTCCGGGGGAAACGGTCACGATCGTGGGCGGTTTTCTCGCAGGCAGCGATCGTTTAAACTATTGGCTTGTTCTCGGAGATGCGGCGCTTGGAGCTGCAATCGGGGGCAATTTCGGTTACTGGATCGGTCGGCTTGGTGGATGGGCGTTGTTGCTGAGGCTAGGCAGCATTTTCCGTTTTCAAGAAACACAACTGCAAGAATTAAAGAATCAGTTTACTCAGAATGCAGGAAAAGCGGTTTTTCTAGGTCGCTTTATTGCATTGCTGAGAATTTTCGCTAGTCCACTAGCGGGAATTGCAGAGATGCCTTACTGGAAGTTCATGCTCTACAACGTGACTGGAGCTATTTCTTGGGCATCAGTGATGGTGACGCTGGCATTTTTTGCGGGTCAGCTTGTGCCGCTTGAGAAGCTAGTCACGTTGGCCTCTCAGTTTGGTGCAGTGGCGTTACTTCTAGTTGTGGCCTGGATTGCGGTGCCGCTTTGGTTGGAGTCTCGCAAAGCTAAACAAACGATCGCTGATCCCCCAGTTTCGGGCGACAGCGAGTAGTTCCCAAGTTCTCAAGACTTAGCCATTCGCAGCGGATTTTGTAACAGATCCACCAGATGCGAGGATGATGTTCGGAGGCACTTTGCTAGGCGCGGAGTGTGGTCAAAAGCGTGTGCTACAGCCGCTATTAATCCCGTTATCAGGAAGAGCTGATTGCTTCTGTCCTGATGTCTGTTGACCTAAGACCAAAGAGAGGCATACCCTGTGTGGGATGCCTCTGATGAATCAAATCTGAGTTTATCTGTTGAGGGTAGAGCGTCTACTTACTGAGATTCTGCGACCACACGCGAGTCGGCAAGCCCCAAACGTAAATGAACCCTTCTGCTGCTTTATGGTCGAACTTGTCGTCTGAACTGTATGTTGCTAGGTCTGGCGTGTACAGCGAATGAGCCGACCGACGGCCAACAATCGTAGCATTCCCTTTGAACAATTTAATCCGAACTGATCCCGTGACTCGCTCTTGAGTTTTGGAAATGAACGCATCTAGCGCCTCTTTTAGGGGACTGTACCACAAGCCGTTGTAGACAATCTGAGAGTAGGTTTCCTCGATCCCACGCTTGTAGTGCATCACATCAGAAGTCAAGGCTAGGCTTTCTAAATCCCGGTGGGCGTGAATTAGCGTCAGCAAGGCAGGTGCTTCATAAATCTCACGAGATTTGATGCCGACGAGCCGATTTTCAATCATGTCGATGCGTCCGATGCCGTGGTTGCCGGTGCGATCGTTCAGTTGCGTCAGCAAATCAATAGGGTTAAGGGGCTGGCCGTCTAGACTAACCGGGATGCCTCGCTCAAATCCAATCTCTATATACTCCGGTTCGTTTGGAGTATCGGCGATCGCTTTGGTCATTAAGTAAACTTCTTCGAGCGGTTCGGTCATCGGGTCTTCGAGCGGTCCGGCCTCGATACTGCGCCCCAACAAGTTGCGATCGATGCTGTACGGAGACGACTTTTTGACCGGGGAGGGAATGCCGTACCGCTCGCCGTATGCGATGGTTTCTTCGCGGCTCATGCCCCACTCACGAGCAGGCGCAAGAACTTTGAGATCGGGATTGAGAGCCGCGATCGACACATCAAATCGGACTTGATCATTTCCTTTTCCGGTGCAGCCGTGTGCTACGGCATCCGCGCCATATTCTTTGGCAGCATCAACGAGCAGCTTCGCAATTAATGGACGAGCCAGCGCTGTTGAGAGCGGATAGCGATTTTCATAAAGTGCATTGGCTTGAATGGCAGGAAATGCGTAGTCTTTGACAAAGCTTTGCGTTGCATCTGCGACCAGCGATTGAGACGCACCCGACTTGAGGGCCTTTTCACGAATCGGTTCGAGTTCATCTCCTTGACCTAGATCCGCGGCTAAGGTGATCACTTCCTCGACGCCCCATTCTTCTTTTAGGTAGGGGATACAGACCGAGGTATCCACCCCACCTGAATATGCCAGCACAACTTTCTTGGCTCGACCCATGACGTTTCCTCGGTTTGATTAGAACAACAAGCTTATAATTATGCAGCTAATTGTTGATTTCAACCGTTAGGAGATGCACAGAATTAAACCTAGTAGGGATGATAAGCGGTTGAAATTTGTTCATGAACCCGAAGTGGAACTGAGTTTGACGTTGGGCGTCTGTTAAAGAGGACCATACCTTGATTGAGCTAAAACACTTTGATTGAGCTAAAACTTGATTGAGCTAAAACTTGATTGAGCTAAAACCGAGATGAAACCAATGGCGCTTGAGAGGAAAGCCGTGTACTTCAGTGTTGTTATTCCCACGTATAACCGCAAACCGATTTTGGAAAAGTGCTTGCGATCGCTAGAAGACCAAGTATCAAGTCCGCTGTTTTCGGCGTACGAAGTCGTCGTCGTAGATGACGGTTCGAGCGATGGCACAGTCGATTGGCTCAAATCAGATCCGTTTCCTCACGTTCGGTTGATTTGCCAAGCGCATTTAGGACCGTCTGCGGCTCGGAATCGCGGTGTTGAAGAAGCAAACGGCGACACGATTATTTTTATTGATAGCGACCTAGTGGTGACAGATATTTTTCTCAAGTCCCACGCTGAAGCGCTGATTCAGGGTCAACACGACTTGGGTAGCGATCACTTGTTTACCTACGGACGGGTGATTAATACCTGTAATTTTGAGCGTCCGACATCAGAGCCTTACAAGGTAACGGATTTTTCGGCGGCGTACTTTGCCACGGGAAACGTTGCGATCGCGCGTCATTGGCTGATTGAAGCTGGACTGTTTGATACCGAATTTCAACTCTATGGCTGGGAAGATCTCGAACTTGGCGTTCGGCTCAAAAAACTCGGACTCCAATTAATCAAATGCCCTGATGCAGCCGGATATCACTGGCATCCAGCGTTCTCGTTAGATCAGATTCCAAGCTTGATTGACAAAGAAATTCAACGCGGTCGAATGGGAGTTTTGTTCTACCAAAAGCATCCAACATGGGACGTGAAAATGATGATTCAGATGACGTGGATTCATCGCACGCTATGGGGATTGCTGACGCTGGGTGGATTGCTCAACGAACAAACAATGGCTCCGCTACTGCGGTGGCTGATTCAACAGGGCAAACCGCAATTAGCGTTAGAAGTCGCTCGAATTTTCCTCAATTGGTACAACGTCAAAGGCGTTTATGCTGCCTATGCTGACGCTCAGAAGAATTAGATTATCGTAATTCTCCACGTTCAACTTTATGCCAAATCGATATTCTCTAGTGACGATCGCTCTAGTTTCCTGGACAATTTTTGGGACGCTTATCCTAGCACCCGGCGCGCATTTCATTCTCGGTTACGGGCTGATCCAAAACGCGATCGCGGTTGGAGCCTGTTTTGGGGCCATCATCGGGTTGGTTGTTGGAATAATTGGAGTTTCTCCTCTCATCAGTGCCAATCGGGTTTCAGCCTTTCGCTGGGTACTATTTGGTTCAATGATTGGAGCCGTGATTGGAGCCGTTGCTCTACTCTGGATTGGTGGTTTTCCGAGGAGATCGCAAGCTGACCTGTCACTCGTGTTTTTAGCGCCAGCGAGTCTAGTTGTAGGTGCTGCTTGTGGGATAATTTGTGCTGGAGTACTGTGGCGCAATCAGCGATCGCACTGACGCGGGTTCAATCGCTAAACGTCCTCCAAAACGTTAAACTAGATTCTCCACACCTCTGCTTTCCATGCCTCAACTCGTTGCCACCTTCTACAAATTCGTGCGGCTCACGGATTACGCTGAAAAACGAGAGCCTCTACTGACGTACTGTTTGGAGCAGGGGTTGAAAGGAACCATTTTGTTAGCAGAAGAAGGCATTAACGGCACGATCGCAGGCGATGCTACTGCCGTTCATAACCTGCTTGCCGTTCTAAAAACCGATTCGCATTTAGCAGATCTAGAACACAAAGAATCAATCACCCAGTCTTCCACTTTCGATCGGATGAAGGTGAAGCTGAAAAAAGAAATTGTCACTCTCGGAATGCCAGAGATTGATCCCAGTCAGGGAACCGGAACCTATGTCAAGCCACAGGAGTGGAACGCCCTACTTTCCGACCCGGATGTAACCGTGATTGATGTTCGGAATGCTTTTGAGGTGAGTGTCGGCACATTCAAGCGATCCTTTGGAGCTTCGTGCAGCGAATCGCACAATCCTCAAACCGACTCGTTTCGGCAATTTCCGGAGTACGTAAATCAGCTCGATCCGCAGCAACACCCGAAGGTCGCTATGTTCTGCACGGGTGGCATTCGGTGTGAGAAAGCATCCGCGCTCATGCTAGCTCAGGGATTTGAACAGGTCTATCACCTGAAAGGCGGCATCCTCAGCTATCTAGAAGCCGTCCCAGCCGAAGAAAGCCTTTGGCAAGGAGAATGTTTTGTTTTCGATCAGCGCGTTGCCGTGACCCAAGGCATGGAAGACGGCATCGAAGACGGCTCTTATGCCATGTGTCGTGCCTGCGGACATCCCCTTTCCCCCGCCGAGCAAACCACCGAATATCAAGCTGGAATTGCTTGTCCCTACTGTGCTAATTCGTAATTGATTGCGGGAGACGACCGATAGCTTAGCTCTATGTCGTCAGCGTCGGGCATAACGGCAAGAGAATCGGGAGCGGTTAATATCAGAGGTTGGTGCAGACGCTTTGCGATCGCGCCCACTAACGGATGCTTCCTAAGCTGATTGTCGCGGCGCAATTCCCATCGCAAAGCAGAGCGCACGATCGTATCTAAATCATCAAACTGCGGTTGCCACTTCAAAATCTGACGAATCTTATTCGCGCAGGCTTTGACACACGCCGGATCGCCCGGACGCCGCTCTGTCTCAATTACCGAGAAATTGCTGCCCGAAATTGCCTTCACCCGATCGATCACCTGCCGAACGCTATATCCCTGACCGTAGCCACAGTTTAGAATTTGGCTTGGCTGTTCCGCTTCGAGATATGTGAGAGCGGCTAGATGGGCTGAGGCCAAATCTTCGACATGAATGTAGTCTCGAATGCCCGTGCCATCGGACGTTGGAAAGTCAGTTCCAAAAATGCGCACACCTGGTTTACGGCTAAGGGCAGCATCGCACGCTACGCGAATTAAATGAGTTGCATTGGCAGAGAGTTGCCCAATGCGTCCGCCAGGGTCGGCTCCTGCCACGTTGAAGTAGCGCAAAATCACATAGCGTAATCGAGATGCATTGGCCGCGTCTTGAATGAGCCATTCACTCATCAATTTTGAGCGTCCGTAAGGATTGATTGGCGCGGTCGGGCAACCTTCGGTGACAGGCGTGAGTCCAGGTTCTCCATACACGGCGGCAGTACTAGAAAAAATCAATTTATCAATGCCAAAGGCATCACAGCAGCGCAAAAGATTCAATGTGTTGCGCGTGTTGTTGGCGTAATAGTCTAGAGGATTGACGACCGATTCTGGAGCGATCAAACTAGCCGCAAAATGTAAGACAGCATCAAATTGATGACGAGCGAACGTTTGATACAGTCGATCGAGATCGGCTAAATCGCCAACGATTAATTTTCCAAACAACACCGACGAGGCAACCCCGGTCGAACAGTTGTCGTACACTACGACCTCATAGCCCGCCTCGCCCAGTTGTCGCACCACATGCGAACCGATATAGCCCGCCCCGCCCGTGACCAATACTTTCTTCATCTGCCCTTGCCTTGTAAAATAACTTGAACGGTTCTCACTGCGATCGCAACATCCAACCAAATAGAATAGTTTTTGATGTAGTAAAGGTCATACGCCACCTTTTCGTAAGCATCCTCAACCGATGCTCCATACGGATACATCACTTGTGCCCAGCCCGTGATGCCTGGTTTGACGCAGTAGCGCAACTGGTAATGAGGAATTGTTTGAGCCAGTTGAGCATCAAATTCAGGACGCTCTGGGCGCGGCCCAATGAGGCTCATGTCTCCCCGCAACACATTCCAGAGTTGTGGCAGTTCATCAATTCGGGTCGATCGCATCCAGCGACCGACTCGCGTTATCCGAGAGTCGCCTTCCTGCGCCCACTGTGCGCCTAGCGTCTCAGCATCCTCACGCATTGAGCGAAACTTATACACCCGAAAAGGAACCTGATTCAGGCCGGTTCGGATTTGGCTATAAAAAATTGAACCTGGACTGTCTAATTTGATTAGCGTCGCAGCAATGAACATGATCGGAGCAGTAGCCACTAGTAACGATATCGATGCTAATAGGTCGACCAATCGTTTTAGATGCTGAACTAAGCCGTTAGAAACCAAGGCTAGATTGAAGTTTAAAGCAAACCACGCGGGCGTTAAATAAACAGATGGTAGTTTTAAGTAAAACGCTTCGTAGAATCCTGGTAAATCGCAGATTGGAACGCCTTGCAACCGAAGTTGTATCAATCGTCTTGATTGATGCTCAGTTAACTCAGACGGTTGAGTAACAATCACCCCTGACCACACCTTAGACAGGTCTTCGGTTGAGCAGGACTGGTGAGTGAGCGTCGTAATTGTGGGCGGTGGTGATGCGCTCTGTAAGGCTTTCTCTACTTTAGCAACAGCGTCGTCAACAACAGGATCGTCTGACCCTAACACTAACCACTGCGGCGACAGAGAGAGAACCCGCGCTCTTCGAGACTTCGCAAAGCGAATTCCTTTCGAGTGTGGCAGAACCGATCCTTCGGAGCTTGGCGGAGCCAATCGCGAATTTGTAATACTGAGAGAACGAATACTATTTATTGACATTGGCATCGCCGACCTGCAAAAAATACGGAGACAACCGAATTAGTACCTAGGATGCCCTGAAACTTGAAAACCTCACCTTACTGTTGAAAATTCTGCGTAAGAATAGTAATTCTACTGAGTCAGCTAAAATCACTTCAGAAGTTACACGGATGCTCAGTAAAGCCTGTTAAAGCACAGTCATGGGGAAACTAAGTATCCTCTCTATCGTGACTGAGCTTGCCATGCAATCGACTCGCGCTGACCAAGATTCGGTGAATGTTCAACAGTACTGGCAGATCCTAAGGCGACGATGGCTGCCTGCCTCTCTGTTAATGGGGTCTGTGTTTGCGTTAACAACGGCTTTTACGCTGCTGCAAAAGCCGACTTACGAAGGCGAGGGAAAGCTCCTGTTTAATAAAACAAGCCGAGTGTCATCGCTAACGAGCCTCAGCGAGAAAGCCGGTGAACTGAGCGGCTTAACCCAGTTAAGTAATCCACTTGATACCGAAGCAGAAGTCATTCGATCGCAGCCGCTTGCTAGAAAAGCGATCGCAGAACTGCGCCTCAACGATCGCCAGGGAGAACCGCTTTCGATCGAGGAGTTTCTCAAAAAACTGAAAGTAAAAAGCGTTCGTGGAACCGATATTCTCGGAATTTCTTATCGCAGCACTGATGCCAAAGAAGCGGCTGACGTGGTTAATTTTCTCGTTCAGACGTATTTAGAGAACAACATCCGCAACAATCGGGCTGAAGCCACTGCCGCACGAGAATTCATTACAAAACAACTGCCCGAAGTCGAGGCGAGAGTTTCACAAACTGAATTGTTGCTGCGGCGCTTTAAAGAGCAAAACCGAGTCGTCGCCCTAGGAGAAGAGGCAAAGGTCGCAGTAGAAGGATTGAAAGAGATTTCAGATGAGATTACCAAGGCAAAAGCCGAATTTGCAGACGCGAACTCGCGATCAATTCTGCTGCAAGGTCAATTGGGCTTTACTGCCTCTCAAGCAACGGCTCTAACGGCATTGAGCCAGTCGAATTCGGTGCAGCGGGTGCTGTTAGAGTACCGACAAGTTCAAGATAAATTAGCGGTGGAACGGACTCGCTACACCCCCAGTCATCCTGAAATTGTGAACTTGAGAGCCAAAGAGGAGGCACTGCGATCGCAACTCAACACCCGAATCGCTCAAACGTTAGGAACGCCCGAAGCTGTACCCGATCAAAACCTGGAATTGGGAGCGCTAAGGCAAACGCTCACCTCAGACTTACTGAAAGTTCAAGCTGAGCGGCAAGGACTGCGCGATCGCGTTTCGGTGTTAACGACCGCTTTAGCAACGGATCAAAAACGAGCCGACCAATTGCCTCGGCTAGAGCAGCAGCAGGGAGAATTGCAGCGCCAAGTAGAAGTAGCGCGGTCGACCTACGAGCAGTTGCTTAAACGCCTGCAAGAAGTGCAGGTGATTGAAAATCAGAATGTCGGCAATGCTCGGATTGTCTCAGCCGCGTCTGTTCCTGACAAACCTGTTGCGCCTCGCATCTTGCTCAATCTGCTGCTGGGTGGTTTTGTAGGCGTGATGCTAGGGTTTATGGCCGCACTCTTGCTAGAAGCGATCGATAAGTCTGTGAAGACCGTCGAAGAGGCAAAACGGTTCTTAGACTATCCGTTACTAGGAACAATTCCTCAACTAGAACAGAAACCGAATAAAGAAATTGATTCGTCAGTTTTACCCGTGCGAGATAATCCTCATTCTCCCGCGAGTGCAGCGTTTGAAATGCTAGAGACAACGCTAGGGTTTACGCTAACAGACAAATCGTTGAAAATGATTACGGTGACAAGCGCATTGCCTACAGAAGGGAAATCATTTGTTGCAGCAAATCTAGCAGTGGCAACAGCGCAGATGGGGAAACGAGTCTTACTGATTGATGCGGATATGCGGCGTCCGACGCAGCATCATATCTGGAATCTGACCAATCTAAAAGGACTCAGCGATATACTAGTGGGTCAGGCAAATAGTCAGACAAGCGCTCAGGAAGTGTTGGTCAACTTGGATGTGTTAACCGCAGGTACGATTCCACCTAACCCAATGGCACTTTTGAACTCTAAGCAAATCGCAGATACCTTAGAAGAAATCCGGGATGAGTATGACTTCATCATCATTGATACACCCCCGATCGCGCTGACGGCAGATGGTTTAACCTTGGGTAAATTAGCCGATGGCGTATTATTAGTAATTCGTCCAGGAGTGGTTAACTCAGATGCTATTCACACGATGACATCGCTATTCTCGCAAGCGTCTTCTCACGTGTTGGGAATTGTTGCTAATGGCATTACTTCTAAAAATGAATCTGGCAGCTACTACAACCGCGATCGCTACTACGGTAATTCCCCTCACACTGGAAAGAAGGGGATCAAAGCGGTCTTCAAATAGCTTGTCGAGATAGGATGATCAAGAAAGAGTTAGCGGCTAGGGGTTCGTCTGATTTGTTAGGCATCGAAACCTTTTCCCTAGTCGCTAACTAGCAACTGCTCGAACAGTTCCACCATAGGTTAGAGAAGAACGAACTGACAGTACCCGAACGGGTGAGTTTAAGCTGGAGCTTAATGTTTAGAAATGATAAGAGCAACGCGTTTCATTCTAGAGACTTCGGAGTTTAATCTCGGAGCCTAATGTTTAGAAATAATAAGAGTAATACGTTTCATTCTAGAGACTGACGATATAACGTCAATTGCAAGAAACACTAGAGTTAGATCACAACTGACAATAGCTATGATCTAGCTTTTACAAGCAATTTGATGGCGAGTTGTCGATTGCAAATTAATGGGAATTCAGTTATGGCAGACACAACTCAAAATGTAAATGTTGATTCCACGATCGCAACGCTGCAAGGCGGCTTAACCTCAATTCCTCCAGAAGCGGCGGTGAGTACAATTGAAGCGTGGCAACAGCAGCTACACGGAACCGCGATCGCAGAAACCCTCGGTCAACTGAAGCTGGCATTGACTGGCGGAGGAAGTGGAGTATCTGGAGTGAGACAACTCTTGGTCGATCTGAGTTCTCAAGCCGAAACTGCTGCTGGCTCTGCAACTGGAAGTGACGCTTCTAAGCTTCAGCAACTTGCAAAATCGCTTTCAGACGTGAGTAACTCGATCTCATAACGAACGCTGAAACCTAACTAACACTGAAGCTATAAATAGATTAGGAGGTGTGAACGTCACACCTCCTAGTTTTTTAACAACGTTGTAGAATTCCCCATCTATCGATGCGGTGGAGAATCAATATAAGAATACTAAGCCTGTTTGCTCGACTCTGAGCGTAGTTGCGTCAGCGCTTAAATCTGTTGTCGTATTCAACAACACCTCTAATGTTTCTGGAGACGTAGCCGAGGGTGTAGGCGTAACGAGCAGCAATCCGGCGTCTTGTCGGTCGAGCGTGAGCGTTACAGGCGCTCGAAGACCTTTTAGCGTGACGCGGGTTCGTCCTTGTAGAGTTCTGGGCTGCGTGTCTCCCACAGCTTGATACGCGATCGTGGCATAGGTATTGTTAATCAGCGTAATGTTGGTGCGATCGCTGTTTAGTTGAATCCGGGCTTTGGGAACAAATTGCGATTCAGGAGCAGGAGTGACCACCGTGGCAGGTTGGGCGATCGCAGGTAAGGTTGCGCGATCAGCCGCAACGGCACTGACTATGACTCCAAGACCCATCAGACCCAAAATCGGTTTTCCTAATAGTTTTTTCACCATATTGACCTCATGTTTGAATGGAATTACTGACAATCATAGCTACGAAAACGAAGCTACATTTCAAACCTAGTCTATTTTTACGACACGTAGGGTTTTAATGAACACCTTGAGGCGGATCGGCATATGATAGGTGCGGAGTCGCTCTAAGCTTACTCATGAAGTCTCAGCCTGCATCTCTTCTCAGTCTTCTCTCGCTCATAGTCCTAACCAGTTGCGGAAAAACTACGCAAGCTTGGTTGCCTCAGGAGATATCAACCCCGCAACCAACTTGCTCATTTAGCGCGTCCAAACCTATACCTGCTAATCAACTAGGTTCGCTGAACTATCAGATGCAAACTTATTCTAGCTCAGCATTGGGTGAAGACCGGAAGTATGGCGTTGTGCTGCCACCGGGGTATGAGCAACATCCCGACCAATGTTATCCGGTGATCTTTTTGCTACATGGAGGGCACGGAGAACCTAAAACGTGGTTTGTGTTTGGCAAAGCGATCGCAACTCTCAAACAGCTCTATACGACAGGAACACTGCCGCCTAGCATCATCATTACGCCCGATGGCAATGATCTACGAGGATCAAGCCCATATTGGGATCCGGCCTATATAGACGGGCAAAACGGCAACGTGATCAGCGCGATCGCGGATGAACTGGTCGAAACCGTGAAGCAGCGCTATCGAACGCTAGATGATCAGAAGTTTTGGGCGATTGGTGGGCTGTCGTCTGGTGGATGGGGCGCGATGAATATTGCTTTACATCGACGCGATCGCTTTTCAATTGTGTTTAGCCACAGTGGATACTTCACAGATAAAAGCGGAATTGAGAACAGCCCCATTGAGTTTGTGAGAACGCTGCCGCCACAAGAGCTAAAACAGTTTCGCATTTACTTGGATACCGGAAATTCTGATCCAACGTACTTGAGCCAGAATCAACAGTTTCATCAAGTTTTAACCGAACTGGGAGTAGAAAATCAATTGAAAACATTTTCAGGTGAACACACTTGGAAATACTGGCAAACTCACTTATCAGATTCCCTAACCTTTGTAGGAGAGCAGTTTAAGCAGTCTGAAGTTGCCAACAAGTGATGGCGGATTCTACAAATTAGTCCACAAATTAATCTACAACGAAGAATTCTTCTGCTGAAGAGGGATGAATGCCGATCGCGTCATCAAGTTCTTTTTTAGTCACACCTTTTTGGAATGCGAGTGCAAAGCCCTGCAGAATTTCAGCCGCTTCATCACCAACCATGTGAATTCCCAACACCCGATCGTCTTCGTCATTCACCACAAGCTTAATGATGCTCTTAGCAGACTGTCCACTTAAACGATGAAAGAGTGGCTTAAATTCAGTCTCATGACAACTGATCTGATCGGGTCTGTTAAGCTCCGAAGGATTGCTATTTTCTCTCGCTTGCGCTTCTGTCAATCCCACAGAAGCGGCTTCAGGGCGAGAGCAGACCGCAGAAGGAACACTACCATAGTCCACACCACACGATCGGATGCCAAACACAAGCTCTGCAAACACCTTTCCTTCAGCTTTTGCCACCGGAGTGAGTTGCATTCGATTCGTGCAATCGCCCACTGCGTAGATGTTGGGTACGCTGGTGAGGCTCGACGAATCTACTGCGATCGCTTTCCCTTCAACCTCAACGCCGATTTGTTCTAATCCTAGCCCGTCTAAATTTGGAGAACGCCCAATCGCGCACAGTACTAAATCTACCGTGAGTGTCTCGGTCTGCTCACCTTGTAGCTGAACAGAAATTTCCGTTCCGGTTTTCTCAATTGCCTTGACCGTCGTGTTGCAATAAATCGAAATTCCGCGCTCCTGCAAGCGATCACGGACGGTAGTGCAAACGAAATCATCAAACCCAGAGAGAATACAAGGTCCTCTTTCGATCAAAAAAACCTCAACTCCAAGTCCTTGCATCATGCTAGAAAATTCAACTCCGATGTAACCGCCTCCCATGACTGCCATCCGTTTCGGAAGTTCGGTCAACTGGAACATCTGATCCGAGGTAACGGCATGCTCAATTCCTGGCAAGTCTGGTTTAGAAGACTTCCCGCCTACGGCAATTAGAATTTTATCGGCTGTAATTTTGCGATCGCCACCGTTGATCTCTAGCCTCTGCGTATCGACAAATTTAGCTTGCCCGTGGATTACCTCAATTCCTGCATCTGCTAGCGATCGCGCTTGGCTTTGACGGATGCGATCGAGTTCCTGATCTCGCGCTGCAACAAACTGTTTCCAATCAAATTGCGGCTCGCTCGGCATTGTCCATCCATAGCCTTTATAAGCCTCCACGAGCTTAGGAAAATCGGCAGCGTAGACCATTAGTTTCTTGGGAATGCAGCCCAAATTAGAACATGTTCCGCCGAGTTGACTCGACTCAGCGATCGCGACCTTCGCGCCATATTTCGCGGCTCGTTTCGCCGCAGACAATCCACCTGGACCTGCCCCAATGACGAATAGATCATAATCATGAGTCATAGCAAAACTTCTTTAAATCTGAAATTACTAACAGCAAAAATAGAGAAGACGTAACGCGTATTCAACTACCGAAAGATAGGTAAGTGAATATAAATTGGTTGTGAAAATTGTAGACTATCAAAAGATAGAGGTTGCTTTGGGATCGTGTGCCTATGCTGGGGCAGAAGCATACAGAGTAAGGAAAATGACAGATAATCTAAAGAAAGGCGATCACGTTGAATGGAACACTTCCGGTGGCAAAACCGAAGGCGTAATCGAAGAAAAAATTACGAAGCCGACTGATTTCAAAGGTCATCATTTTGATGCATCCAAAGACGATCCTGAATACAAGGTGAAGAGCGATAAATCTGGTAAAGACGCGATTCACAAGCCAGAGTCTTTGAAGAAAAAGGACAAGTAGGTATGGCACATCACACCGAAGCAGAGAACAAAACTTCTCTCAAGGAGTTTAAGGCGGCAGTCAACATGTCGGCTAAAGAACTTCAGTCCTGGCTAGACACCGAAGAGTCAAAGTCAGTTGGCATGAAAAAGCATGAGGGTGACGAATCTACTGGTCATGAATCTGGGCGTCAGATCGTCAACTTGCTGCACAAGAAAGAGGCGGACTACACAGAAGAGGATTATGGGCAGGTTCGACGAGTCATTAGCTATATTCATCGCCATTCGGCACAGCGCCCTTCTAGCGAGATTGAGCATTCGCGCTGGCGCTACTCCCTAAAAAACTGGGGGCATGACCCACTCAAAAATTAAAGAGTCAAGGTTAAAGAGCTAGCACTAAAAAGTCATTGAATGAATAGGCGCTTTAAATCGCCAACCTCTTGTGAATTCTCAATGTGAGCCATGCGATCGCGTCTTAAACAAAGTGCGATCGCATGGCTTATCCTACCTGGAATTTGAAGCCACTAAATTTAGTCATATCGGTTTATGAGCCTCGGTTTATGAGTAATTCTTTAGCCACAAACTTAATTACAAATCACGAATTGCAAACTACAAATTATCCACTGGGCCTGGTCTGTATTTCAGCGTCCAAAACGGTTCGATTTAAAACCGTGACGCGCAAGCGATTGTTGCAGTTCGAGACGGCTGAGCAAGAGAGAATATTGCGAGATTTGTATGCTGAGAACCTAAGGCGACTGGGCATTGCGCTCGATTTTTGCGCCGCAAATGGGATTGGGCTATATCGGCTTGGTTCGGGCTTATTTCCGTTTGCAGATGACGCGAGCGGATCAGAAATTTTGACAGAATTTGCCGACGGCATGAGTTTGATCGGAGACCAAGCTAGAAGACTCGGCATTCGATTGGTGCTGCACCCTGAGCAATTTATCGTCCTCAATTCTGATCGCCCAGAGGTGATTGAAAACAGTATCAAGGTGCTATCCACCTACGCGCGCACTTTCGATTTTCTGGGGTTGCCGCGATCGCCGTGGGCACTGATGAATATTCATGGCGGCAAGGGCGATCGCGCCGAGCGATTGGTACAAGTTGTACGAGACTTACCAGATAATGTGCGACTCCGGCTCACCTTCGAGAATGACGAGTACACCTATGGCGCAACCGATATTTTAGAAATTTGTCATGCTACCGGAGTTCCAATGGTGTTTGACGCGCACCATCATGTGATTCACGAACAAGCGGAGAGCTACGAAGATCCAAGTGTAGCATCTGCCTTTAACGCAGCCCGAGCAACATGGCAAATTCCCGACTGGCAACTGGTGCATATTTCCAATGGGGCAGAGTCGTTTGCTGATCAGAAACACAGCGACTACATTACCGTGATGCCAAGCTGCTACCGCTCTGCGCCATGTTGGATCGAAGTCGAAGCGAAGCAAAAAGAATTGGCGATTGAGAAATTACAAAACGAATGGTGGAACTCTAACATCAATGTCTTAACGCCTGTATCAACGCTTGTGAGTGAATCAGAAATATCTGAAACTGAAACATCGGAAACAGTAGAAGAACCAGCATCGCAAAGCACAATGAAGGAACCGCAAACAGAACCTGTAACGTCATCAGCTTTAAACGAAGATATTCCTAAATACGTACAAGAAGCCGTTTAGGTATTGCCCCTTTGTGTCTGAAGCTATTCAAAAAACATTACATCTATTCGCAAGATTTAACCTTCCAACCTGTAATTAAAATAAAACATGCTATAACACGCTAAGCTTGGGTAAACTTTGATTCCCGTAATTATCACTGTTGTGAGGGCGTTTATAGAATGCGAGTTCTGCTGATTTATCCGATTTTTCCACAAAGCTTTTGGTCATTTGAGAAAGCGCTACAACTGGTCGATCGCAAGGCAATGCTGCCTCCTTTAGGGCTGATTACAGTTGCGGCTATTTTGCCTCAGGAGTGGGAATTTAAACTCGTCGATCGCAACGTGAACACGCTGAGCGATGCAGATTGGGATTGGGCAGATCTCGTGATTTTGTCCGCCATGATTGTGCAAAAAGAAGATTTTCTCGCTCAAATTCGGGAAGCGAGACGACGGGGTAAGCCAGTCGCAGTCGGTGGACCTTATGCAACCGCCCTCCCTCAGGAAGCAGAAGCTGCTGGAGCCGATTATCTCATTTTGGATGAAGGCGAGATTACACTCCCGATATTTGTTGAGGCAGTCCAGCGAGGCGAATCGCAAGGCGTCTTTCGTGCTCCTAACGGCGATCGCCCGGATGTGACGATCACGCCAATTCCCCGCTTTGACCTGCTGAGCTTGGAGCTTTACGATAATATGTCGGTGCAGTTCTCTAGGGGCTGCCCCTTCCAGTGCGAGTTCTGCGACATTATTGTGCTGTACGGGCGCAAGCCACGCACTAAGAGCCCGGAGCAACTTCTAGCCGAATTAGAGGCGCTCTACCAACTGGGCTGGCGACGCAGCATTTTTATGGTGGATGACAACTTTATTGGCAACAAGCGCAACGTTAAGTTATTTCTCAAAGAGCTGAAAGTGTGGATGGCGGAGCATGAGTATCCGTTCCACCTCAGTACAGAAGCGTCGGTCGATTTAGCCAACGATCAAGAATTAATGGATTTGATGGTTGAGTGCAACTTCAATGGCGTCTTCTTAGGCATTGAAACGCCTGATGAAGCGAGTCTCACGCTCACCAACAAACATCAAAATACACGTAACTCGCTTAGTGATGCTGTCGATGCGATCGCGTCTACCGGACTGCGCGTGATGGCAGGATTCATCATTGGGTTTGACAATGAAGCGCCGGGAGCGGGCGATCGCATCGTGCGATTTGTTGAACAGACGACTATCCCAATCGCCATTTTCAGTATGCTGCAAGCCCTGCCTGACACAGCACTGTGGCATCGGCTGAAGCGAGAAGGACGCCTGATGGAAGATGTTGCCAACATCAACCAAACTACGTTAATGAACTTTGTGCCGACTCGCCCGTTAGAGGAAGTCACCCGCGAATATGTGCGCGGATTCTGGCAGCTTTATGATCCGAGCAACTACCTCAATCGTACCTACCGCCATTTCTTGAAGCTCGGCGCACCCCGGCATAAATCTAAGCTCAGAAAAGTTACCTGGAAAGTCCTACGAGCTTTCCTAACGGTGTGCTGGCGACAAGGTGTGGCGCGAGAAACACGTTGGATATTTTGGCATCACTTGTTTAGCATTCTCAAACGTAATCCGGGTGTGTTCGAGCATTACCTTTCAGTGTGTGCGTTAAACGAGCATTTTCTGGAATATCGCCAGGAGGTGCGATCGCAGATCGAAGCACAACTGGAGGAGTATTTGAAGAACCAACGTCTGCACGCGGTATCTGAGAGCCGAGAGCGAGACGCGATTAGCGCAACTCCGTAGGAACCGCGAGTTACGCTAATCCCGAATGTTTAGGCGGAAGATTGAGTGAGCCATTCAATCTTCCGCCTAACATTTGCCTTTTGTAACGTGAATTCGGGATAAGACGAGATGTGTTAGAGCGGGTTGGGTGGCGCTGCCACAATTCGGGGGACTTTCCCCCGCGCCCCCGCCCGTCAGGAGACGGA
The DNA here is from genome assembly GCF_059505265.1 of Myxacorys chilensis. NCBI lineage: Bacteria > Bacillati > Cyanobacteriota > Cyanophyceae > Leptolyngbyales > Leptolyngbyaceae > Myxacorys > Myxacorys chilensis. The sequence continues at coordinate 36,079 of NZ_JCACKG010000159.1, forward strand.
AGCCGTCCCCCGACACCCCCTCGCTAAAGGAAATGAGAGGGGACGGGTCGAGAAGCTAGGGCGGGTTGGAGCGTGGCTTTGGCACTGATGGCTTAACCCGAATTAACGTTTTTGTAAGAAGCCCAGATGAACAAACGGAATTCTTAGAATTAGGCATTAGACTGCGAGACGCTGATTGATCTGATCTGCCCACGTTTGGTTTTGTTCGATCGTTAAGACAATTTTTTGATAGAACTCGTCCCTCAATTCCAACGTTAGATAATTGCTGCCGCGAGTCACATACCAAAATTCTTTTCCCCGCGACGTGTAATAAGTTCCGGCCTTAATCACGCCCGGAATGGTAGTTCCCGGCATCCGAACTTCTCGCCAATCGCTGGATGGCTCCTCGGTTGATGCCCGAACGATGTGAGCCAAGGGAATATGTAAATCTGCGTTGAAATAAAACGCCCAAATTCGTTCCCAAAGATCTAAATCAATTTTGAAATGAGTATCAGAAATAGATAATAGCATTGAAGATTTCCTTTAATATTTTGTTTGCTTTAGTGCAAAATAATTGGCTCTTGAACTGATTGCTCTTTAACTATCTGTCTCGATTTATCAATCAGTTGTTTTGCTGCAACGTGAAGAGGTAATTCTGTCACATCAACTGATTGAATGATTGTATTTCGGCGTTGCAGATCATATAAGTAAGTTTTGTCGTAGTAATTTAATACGATGTTGATTGCAGGCGCTAAATTTCCTTGACGGATATACTCAGTCGCTTGTTTCGTGTGTTGTCCTCCTAACTTTTTACTAATGCGTGCGGTTGCCACGATCAACTCTTCAGGATTGGCAGAACCGTATACATCCAACAGTAAATTAATTCGTTCTTGCCGCGATCGCACCATTCTCACAACGGGCGATCGCATCATTTGCGTAAACAGTTCATCCGGTACACGACACATACCAACCCGCCGACTTTCCGCTTCAATCCACACCGGGCGAGCCGGATCAAATTTCATCCACTGCATCGCGATCGCATTCTCAAACTGCTCGGTGGTTGGCTGATCGGGCAGTCCTAACGCTCCGTAACTGCTGCCGCGATGATTGGCTAATGCTTCTAAATCTAAAATTTGTTCTCCTTGCTCAGCCAAGGCATACAGCATCTGAGTTTTGCCTGTTCCGGTCATGCCACCAAGCGTGAGAATGAGTCGAGGTGTAGAAAGTGTCGATCGCACCCATTCCCGAAAGGATTTGTAGCCTCCTTTCAGGCGTGTCACATCAAAGCCTGCGGTTTCTAAAAGCCATGCCATGCTGCTGCTTCGCATTCCACCACGCCAACAGTGCAACCGTACTTGCCGAATTGGGGCAAGCTGCTTTGCGGTTCTAACAAATTCCACCATCTTCGGCGCAACTAGTTCTAACCCCAGTTCGATCGCGTCTTCTTGTCCTTGCTGTTTGTAACACGTGCCGACTTGCGCCCGTTCTGCGTCAGAAAAGAGCGGAAAACTGGTTGCACCCGGAATTCGTCCTTGTTCATATTCTCCTGGGCTTCGAGTGTCTAGAAGCAGGGTAGAACGATTTAGAAAATCATCAACAGAGTAGCTTTGCGACATGAAGATACGGTGTAATCGCCACTTAACTATTGTGCGATCGTAACGGGTTCTAGACCATCGTAGTGAGAACGGACAGATCCGATGATAGTGCTGTGAACGTATCCTGCGGCTTTAAGAGACGATAGACAGGGATTGGCATGAGCCGATGGCACAGCAGCAAGCAATCCACCTGAGGTTTGCGGATCAAACAGGAGTGGGAAGGCTGGGTGAGAGCGGACAGCAGAAAGGTCTTCGATCCATTGACTCGCTCGGATATTCTGCGGGTAAAGAGAACTGAAAATTTCTTGCTCAACACAAGCTTGCGCCCCTTCCAGAAAGGAAAGTGCTTCTAAAGACAGCGTGACCGCAACCTTTGAAGCGCGTACCATTTCAAGCAAATGTCCCAATAGCCCAAATCCCGTAATATCGGTGCAAGCGGTTGCGCCATGCTTGAGAAAGCAGTCCGCCGCGTCTTGATTGGACAGGAGCATCGATGCGATCGCACCATCGATCCATCCTGCTTTTGCTTTTTGGCGCATCTCGGCAGCAAACAGGGTTCCGGTGCCCAGAGGTTTGGTCAGAATTAGAACTTGTCCGGCTTGCATTCCGGTTTTTCGCAGCAATCGATCTGGATCTGCGACTCCATTACAAGTTAAGCCAAACGCGAGTTTTTCGCCTTCAACAGTGTGCCCGCCAATCAAAACAGCCTGCGATCGCTGCAAGGTTTTAACGGCTCCTGAAAGGAGTTGATAGAGCATTTCTTCTTGTTTGACTTCGGTTGCGTAGGGGAGGGTTGCGATCGCAAGAGCGCTCTGTGGTGTTGCACCCATCGCAAACAGATCACTCAAACTATGATTCGTGCTAATTTGCCCAAATAAAAATGGATCGCTCACTAACGCGGGAAAGTAATCGATTGTTTGCACCATTGCTGTTCCCGATGGAATTTGCATCACAGCCGCATCATCAGGATCATCAAGTCCAATCAAAATATCATTGCGTTGAGGATTGGGTAATTCATCTCCAATGCGTTGTAAAACTCGTTCTAAGATGCTACTACCGACTTTTGCACCACAGCCTAGACAGCGCATTTGCTCCACAATAGCGCGAGTGCGATTCGTCTCCTTCGTCCTAGGTGTTGTCATTGATGTTGCCATTGTCGCTTCTAACTCAGTAAAGCGATTCATAAACGCTCGATCAATACGATCTTTGACTGTCCACAACCAGCCCGCCTGAAATCCCAACTGCCCATAAGATGCAACGGCTGACTGGTCGCCAGTTCCAATCAAACTGAGATAGTTTTTCTGCGGTCGATAGGGCTTCAATGGTTTTGCCAGCAGAGCATGTTGGAGATTTCGGAATAGCGGCTTTCCCTGACGCACTGCAAACACACCCGCTTTTGGTCGAGAATAGTTCACCATTGTGGCAACATCTCCCGCCGCAAAAACTTGGGAATGGGAGACCGATTGTAAGGTGTCATTAACTAGAACGAATCCATCCGAGTCAACGGTCAATCCCGATTCTGCTAGCCACTTTGGAGCCGTTGCTTGCGTCACCCAAACGGTTTCATCACATGGAACCATTAGTCCCGATTCACATACGATCGCATCATTCTCAATTTCCTGAACCGTTTCTCCTAAATGGAGTTGAATCCCGCGATTGGCTCTATTAAGCTCCGAAGAACCACGCAAAAGTTGCTCGAAATGCCGTTGCACCCACGCATTATGCTTTGGCATTAGCGTTTGGCTACGCTGAAATAAATGAATTGTGAAATCATCCGATTCGGGTTGACAACGCAGATCACGCAATCGATGTTGCATATTCAACGCAAGTTCAACGCCACCAGTTCCACCACCAACAATGCCAAGGCTCAGATTCGGTGGAACATTTTCACTTAACCGATACCACCACTTTAGAAACGTTGCAATTGGTTTTGCGGCTACGTGGTGTTTAGAGTCCGGAAACGCTGACGGTAATTTTGGTGTGCTGCCAGTATCAATCGATACAACATCAAATGCGATCGCAGGATGATTAGCACATTGCACGCGATCATGGATCAGATCTAATCCGATAACGCGATCGCGGATGAAATTAACCTGAGCTATTTGACAAAGCGATCGCAGATTAATATGACATTCCTCATACGAGTAAAATCCGGCTACATGTCCTGGCAACATGCCCGAATACGGCGTATCTGAAGCGTCGCTAATCAGCGTTATTCGGACTCCGGGTAGAGGATGCATGGCAAACATGCGAAGCGCGATCGCGTGGCTGTGCCCACCACCAACCAGAACAAGATCTTTAGAAATAGGGTGCGTTGCTCGGTTCATCTCTCCATTCTAGAAAAGCCAGCGAATGAATTCTCCGTAAATCTTCTCTATTGAAATAAAACTGTTGGAATAAAACTTGCGTTGGGAAGAATAGAAAACATCCTGAGAGAAATGAACCCCGTGTGAGTAAAAAGTCAGTATGAAAACCCTAAAATTAGTGACTGGTCTAGCTTTAGCAGCATTAGTACTGTCAAGCTGCCGTAGCAATAATGTCGCCAACCAAGCAAAGGCACCTTTACCAGCACCTCAGACTTTTTCCCAGCCTACTGTTCCTGCCGCCAATCCTCCTCTCTCTCCCATCCCGATCGCAGGCATGATTCAAGTTACGAACGGATCAACGCGATTAACTGAGGTTGCAACAAATTCCTCTCAGCCTGACACGCCCGACCGTGATCCGTTTGCAGCATTACCGCCGGGTGACTTAAGAGCGAGCCCAACGGTGGCGGCTCAGTTTGCAGCAACTACCCCTCAGCCTGCTGCTACTAAGCCACAAGCCAGTAAATCACAGGCCAGCGCCAAGCTCAGCTTTAGCCAGTCGATGCCATTGCCAAGAGTACAAGTCAAACCAACGGCGCTAAGTTCGCAACCTGTGCAAACGGCGATTCTACCTGTCCCTGCGCCTATTACGGTTCTTCCTTCTTTACCCGTAGCGCCTCCCCCAGCCGAAACGTTTCAAGCAGCACCCCCAACCCTTACAAACTTAGCCGACACCGTAGCAATTACTGGTGTGCTGCAAGTGGGCGGTAAGTTGACAGCGATCGTGCAAGAACCCGACGCTTCAGCGCGATATGTGCAGTCTGGAGACTACCTTGCCAATGGGAAAGTTCTGCTGAAGCGCATCACCATGAGCAAAAACGGACAGCCTACCGTGATTCTTCAGCAAAATGGTCAAGAAGTGCTGAAAACGTTGGGTGCGTAAGCGCAGCCATTGAACAACATTCGTGACTCAACATCAAATAACGTCACAACAGGGTTGGTTTGAACCTCCAGAGACATCTAATGTTAGATGTCTCTTTTTATTAAGAGATGAATCATTTTGGAGAGTGAAACCAATCGGCAAACTCGATCGTTTAGATTGAAGGAAGCCTAGAGTTGAAGAAAATCCTTCCCATGAAGGAATCAATTATGCCGCATTCTAAACACGCTTCTGGTTCTCACGATCCGCTCCGCGAAGCTCCGAAGGGTTTGGCAAAGCCAAGGCTAGAAGATCGACGCGCTCTCACCTTTCAAGAAACTTACATTTGTCCGATTTGCCGCCACGGTCACATCGAGTCTCTGACCTTGATGGATGCGTTTGCCTGTAATTTTTGCCGTCACATCTTCACCGCCAATCTGCGAGAGCAGTCTATTCATGTTGAAGATAGTTCTCAACCCATGACTTGGCGGTGGACGGGGCGAAATTGGCAAGCCGCAAATCAGCTTGATGTCGATCTAACGGTCGTGATCTGGCTAGTAAGCGTGGCGCTGGTGGTCTTGCCTCCTTCGCTGATTTGGCTTTCGTCTCACGCTTTTCCACCGCTTGACGACAGCCCTGGGTCTTGGCTACCTACGGTTTGGCTCGGGCTGACTTTTGGGCTGCATTTTGCGTTTGTGTCGTGGTTGATGGCAGAACACTATCAGTTTCCGTTCTATGTCTCGACTAAGGTGCGACTGCAGCGGTTGTTCGATCAGCGTTAAGCAATTGCGGAAAAAGATTTAGCGTTTGGACGGGGGATCTGCCAAACCTTTTTCGCCTATCGTAGAAGCTGAACCTCCAGTGTAAAGCTCTCATTATGCCGATGGACTTCAGTGCAGCAATTCCCACGTTTATCATTACTTTGCGGGAGGGTGTCGAGGCGGCTTTAGTCGTTGGAATTGTCTTGGCATATCTCAATAAATCTAACAAATCTAATCTGAATGGCTGGGTTTACAGTGGCATCGGAACGGGCATTTTAGCCAGTGGTTTAGTGGGTTGGCTGTTTGTCTGGACGCTGCAACTTCTAGAGCGCTCAAATCAACCTTATGCGCCAGCCTTGAAACCGATTTTAGAAGGCGTGTTTGGAGTCGTTGCGATCGCGCTACTCAGTTGGATGCTGATCTGGATGACGAAGCAAGCTAAATCTCTCAAATCCGAGGTCGAACAGGAGATTGGTAAAGCGGTCAACCGTGGCGCAGGTTGGGGAATTTTTGGAATTATTTTCTTTGCAGTTCTGAGAGAAGGGTTTGAAACGGTTGTCTTTATTGCGGCTCAGTTTCAGCAAGGCTGGCTTCCGGTCGTTGGCGCGATCGCTGGGTTAATTGGCGCGATCGCGATCGGAATCGCGTTGTTCAAACTGGGGATCAAAATCAACTTACGGCAGTTCTTTCAAGTGATGGGTGTGTTTCTCCTGCTGATCGTTTCAGGATTGGTGATCTCAGCACTTGCCCATTTCGATAAAGGTGCGTTTATTCTGTCTCAGCTTGATTCGCGGTTTGCTTCGGTTTGCGTTGCCGCCACACAGCAGTCCTGCGTCTTAGGAAGTTTAGTCTGGGACACGTCGCAAGCATTACCAGCTAAACAATTTCCCGGCATTATTTTGCACACGCTGTTTGGATATGTGGATCATCTGTATTTCGTCGAAGCGATCGCATACGTTCTATTTTTGCTAACTGTCGGCGGTCTTTACTTGCAAAGCTTAGGTACAACATCGGCTCCTCCTCAGCGTAACGCCGTTGAAAGCTGATAAAATTTGGGCGCTAACCGACAGCATGATTTGCCAATTTATCAGAACGACTCGGGTGATGCTCCTAGCTTTGTCTGGAACAATACTTACAGTATTGAATCTGTAAAGTGTGAGCAGTCATATAGCGCTAGGTGAACAGTGGGATTTAAAAGATCTGAAGAAAGAAGCGATTTTTTGGAAGCGGCAGCACTTCAAAAGCTAATTGTTGCGGCTATGAAGAAAGCCTCTGAAAGACATCCGCAAGAGCTAGCGGCATTGCTACATCAAATTTGCGATCAATACAATGCCGCTAGTTCACAAGTTCAATCTGAAGTTGCAGAATTAATTCAAGAACTTAAAAACTTAGTTGGAGAGTTTGATACATCAACCTCAGCCAATCAAGCTTCAATCCCCTCAAATTCAAACCCCTCAAATCCAAAGAGGTGGATTGCGGTTACGGCTGCATGTGCTGTGGTCTCCGCTCTCAGCGTCATCGGATTTCAATCAGTGCGTCAATCTACTGCAATTAGCCCTCCGCGCAACTCCGAAGGAATCGCGCCTCAATCTCCATCGTGGGGCAACGAATCTGGCGTCAATTCAGCTTTAGATTCAGCGTGTTCTGGAGTCAATCCAAAGCGAGTAGCGGTCAGCGGCTATCGTCGCAGCAACGGGCAATACATCTTCCCTCATGAGCGAACTGCACCAAATCAAACTACGTCTGACAATTTAGCAACTTGTCGATGAGAATCTAAAGTCTGAAATTGGGAGTTCCGGCTTAGATGAAACTAGGTTTTGTCCCGATGAAGCCAGGTTTTGTCCAAAGTCTAAAATATTTTTCTCCACTTTCTAGAGATACGTGCTATTGTGGTTAAGGTCAAAACACCGCAAGGGTCGCTAGCTCAGCGGTAGAGCATTCGGCTTTTAACCGACTGGTCCCGGGTTCGAATCCCGGGCGACCCATAAAATAGCTGTTAGTTCGTAGTCTGTCAGTCGTCATTAGGAAAAACTTTTCCAGTGCGAGTTGTGGGCTACGAATTCTTTTTCCGGTACGATGAAAGACTCCCTTCAGCATAGACACTCATGGGCAGTACATTTGGGCATCTGTTTCGCATTAGCACATTTGGAGAATCACATGGCGGCGGTGTGGGTGTGGTAATTGATGGTTGCCCACCGCTCATTGAGATTTCAGCAGAAGAAATTCAGGTGGAGCTAGATCGGCGGCGTCCAGGACAAAGCAAAATTACGACGCCTCGCAAAGAAGCGGATCAGTGTGAAATTCTATCGGGCGTGTTTGAAGGAAAGACGCTGGGAACGCCGATCGCAATGTTGGTGCGAAACAAAGACCAGCGATCGCAGGATTACGATGAGATGTCGGTGAAATATCGTCCGTCTCATGCGGATGCAACCTATGACGCAAAGTATGGGATTCGCAACTGGCAGGGCGGCGGGCGATCTTCGGCGCGAGAAACGATTGGACGAGTCGCAGCAGGCGCGATCGCTAAGAAGATCCTCAAAGAAGCGGCAAATGTTGAAATCATCGCCTATGTCAAGCGCATCAAAGACATCGAAGCGATGATCGATCCGAGTGCTGTAACGATGGATCAAGTTGAGAGTAATATTGTGCGGTGTCCGGATGCGGAGTGCAGCGATCGTATGATCGATTTGATCGAGCAAGTCCGCAATCAGGGCGACTCGATCGGTGGCGTAGTCGAATGTGTAGCAAGACGGGTTCCGGTGGGGCTGGGCGATCCCGTTTTTGACAAAGTAGAAGCCGACTTAGCGAAAGCGGTCATGTCCTTACCTGCAACCAAAGGGTTTGAAATTGGCTCAGGCTTTGCCGGAACGCTGCTCACTGGAAGCGAACACAACGACGAGTTCTATTCTGATAGCGGCACAATCCGAACGATGACGAATCGCTCTGGCGGTGTGCAAGGCGGCATCTCGAATGGTGAAGACATTGTGATACGAATTGCCTTCAAGCCAACGGCAACGATTCGCAAAGAACAGCGTACTGTGACGAATGATGGAGAAGAAGTCACACTGGCAGCGAAAGGTCGCCATGATCCATGCGTATTGCCGAGAGCTGTGCCAATGGTTGAAGCGATGGTGGCGCTGGTGTTGTGCGATCACTTCTTACGGCAACGCGGACAGTGCGGATTGTCCTAGAAACATCTCACTCAGGTTTGTATCAATGTCTGATAGCTTCTATGCGCTAAGGGCCTTGCTAACACTGCTTTTCTGCCTGTTTCTTACGAATACCGTTTTATCTTTTCGTTGAACCTCAAATAGGTCAATTGCCTTAATTAAACCGCTCAGCTTTGCGTATCCGTAGTTGCGTGGGTTAAACCATGCTTGATTTGAAAGGGAAATGCCAATTTGCCCCAGCTCTGACCAGCCGCTGTCATCTTGAGTGTCAGCAACAGCACTCCTGAGTAGCGCAACCAGTTTGGCGTCTTGTCTCAACTCCTTCGTAGATTTCCTCGCCCCTGCGGATTGCTTTGCAGTATCTTTTGTGGCTAATACCTTGCACTGTTTCAACTCTTTCGTAGACTTCTTCGACTCGTTGGCAGGTGTAGATTTCTTCGACTCGTTGGCAGGTTTCTTTGCATCCGCAAGGTTCTCAGAAGGCTTAGCTTCTCTAGCTTGGCTGAGCTTCTCCAAGTACAAAAATGTAGAACAAGCAGAGACAAAAGGGAGAGGTGTTTTCGCTTCACCAAATCCATACACCTTTAAGCCGTTGGTCAAAATACGCATTACCAATGGAGTGAAGTCGCAATCACTAGACACTATTGCAAAGGCATCTAGACGCTGCGTATACAGCAAATCCATAGCGTCAATAATTATTGCTGCATCAGTCGCATTCTTTCCTTTTGTATAGTCAAACTGTTGCACAGGGCGAATAGCACACTTATGCAAACAGTCCTCCCAAGACTTCATTGCAGGACTCTTCCAATTCCCGTAAGCCTTACGGATGTTAGCAACTCCGTATTTTGCGATTTCAGACAAAATGGCTGAGACTTTTGAAGCGGGAGCATTGTCTGCATCAATTAGGAGAGCAATTTTCAATTCCGATTGCTGCATACTCGACTAAGGTTTGACATCTACCTTGTCATTTAACCCATAAAGTAGCAGAAACCTATCGCCCTATTTGGGAAATGGCATGCCTTGCGTTGTTACCACAGACTAACCTTTATCCTGCGATCGAGGATGATAGATTCTCTTCTTGAGCGCCTTCACCAGGTAGTTCTAAACAGTAGCCTGCACCATAGACCGTTTTGATGTAACGGGGATGACGCGGCTCGGGCTCTAGCTTCGTTCGCAGATGTCGCACATGCACACGAATGGTTTCAATATCATCATCGGGATCGTAGCCCCACACCTCTTTGAGGATCTCGCTGGGGGATACCGTTTGTCCGTGACGCTGAAGCAAGCAGTGCAACAATTCAAATTCCAGGTGGGTTAGCTTCACCGTTTGACCAAACCAAATCGCTTCAAACCGCTCTGGAACCAGTACCAACGGGCCATAACTGAGAATTTCTGTATGTTTTGCCGCTTGAGGAATGCGATCAGTACGGCGCAACAATGCCCGAACCCGTGCCAGCATTTCTTCAACTTCAAACGGCTTCGTCAAATAATCATCCGCCCCTGCATTGAAGCCTTCTACCTTGTTTGAGGTTTGGCTGAGTGCCGTTAGCATCAAAACCGGGATGTCTGCCGTGCGATCGTCGCGGCGCAATCGCTGACAGATGGTAAATCCATCCACCTGCGGTAACATTAGGTCGAGCATGATCAGGTCGGGCTGAAGCTGCAACGCCATTGCTTGACCACGAATGCCATCGCCAGCTTGGCTGACATCATAGCCAGCCATCTCTAAATTGACGGCGACCAACTCAGAAATAGCAGCATCATCATCTATAACGAGTATCCGAGGCATTGTGTAAGGCGTTCTGCTAAAGGGTCTTCGATCCAAACTGAAATCTTCAAATAGTATGAAGATTCCTGCTCAGATTATACGCAAGGATCCTATTTCTTTCGCTATATAAATTTTATTACAAAAAAGAAATTTTTATGCCCTTAGATTAACCTTTTGTATCGGAGGCGTTACAAAGAATGATAATGCCGACTTTATTCCTGTTTATGTAGCGTTATCGGAGGTGTCCCTCCTCACGAAGCAGGTCGCAATCCCTTAATTCATTGCTTGACAAAGCATTAAATTATTGCCTTAACGATCACTCAATCCAATACACGTAGAGGAACGCTAGAATCTGATCCCCGATCGTTAGAATCTGATCCCCATAGAACTTTTTATCTACCAATTTGCTTTACAATTTGGGCAATCGATCGCTAACTAGTTCTCAAAACATCCTATGAGTATCGGATATGTTGCTCTCGTCCTGCACGCTCATCTACCCTTTGTGCGTCACCCCGAAAGTGATTATGTGCTGGAAGAAGAATGGCTCTATGAAGCGATTACAGAAACGTATGTCCCATTAATTCAGGTGTTTGAGGGACTGAAACGCGATGGAATAGATTTCAAAATCACAATGAGCATGACACCGCCGTTGGTGTCTATGCTGCTCGATCCGCTGCTGAAAGAACGCTACGACGAACACTTAGCGCAGCTAGAAGAATTGACTGAACTAGAGGTCGAACGCCACGCCCACAATGGCCACATGCGCTACTTGGCAGAACATTATGCCAAAGAATTTAACGGAGTGCGGCAGACTTGGGAGAAGTACGATCGCAATTTGGTTAAAGCCTTTAAGCAGTTTCTCGATAGCGGCAACTTAGAGATCATCACGTGTGGCGCAACGCATGGCTATCTGCCGTTGATGAAGATGTATCCGCAGGCTGTGTGGGCACAGCTTCAGGTGGCCTGTGAACATTACGAAGAAACGTTTGGTCGTGCGCCAAAAGGAATTTGGTTGCCAGAATGCGCTTACTACGAAGGATTGGAGCGCATGGTTGCCGATGCAGGGTTGCGCTATTTCCTTACCGATGGACACGGCATTCTTTATGCTCGTCCTCGTCCTCGCTTTGGCAGCTACGCGCCCATCTTTACTGAGTCGGGAGTCGCTGCGTTCGGACGCGACCACGAATCGTCGCAGCAAGTTTGGTCATCGGAGGTCGGCTATCCCGGCTCTGTGGAGTATCGCGAGTTTTACCGCGATTTGGGCTGGGATGCAGAGTACGAGTACATCAAGCCCTATGTGATGCCCAACGGTCAGCGCAAGAATGTGGGCATCAAGTACCATCGGATCACGGGAAAAGGACTTGGACTGTCAGATAAGCAGCTTTACGATCCGTACTGGGCGCGCGAGAAAGCCGCCGAGAACGCCGCTAACTTCATGTATAACCGAGAGCGGCAAGTCGAAAATCTTTATAGCATGATGCATCGTCCGCCGATCGTGGTGTCACCTTATGATGCAGAACTCTTCGGGCATTGGTGGTATGAAGGCCCGTGGTTTATTGACTACCTATTCCGCAAATCTTGGTTTGATCAGGGCACGTTTGCCATGACGCATTTGGCGGACTATTTGCAGGCCGAACCGACGCAGCAGGTCTGCCGCCCATCACAGTCAAGCTGGGGCTACAAAGGGTTTCACGAATATTGGTTAAACGATACGAATGCTTGGATTTATCCACACTTGCATAAATCCGCAGAGCGCATGATCGAACTGAGTAAGCGCGAACCGGCGGATGAGTTGGAATGGCGATCACTGAATCAAGCGGCAAGAGAACTACTGTTAGCGCAATCGTCAGACTGGGCGTTCATTATGCGAACTGGAACGATGGTTCCTTATGCCGTGAGAAGAACGCGATCGCACCTCCAGCGCTTCAACAAACTCTATGACGATCTAAACATGGGTAAAGTCGATTCGGGCTGGCTAGAGAAGGTCGAAGCGATTGACAATATCTTTCCCAGCATCAACTACCGCGTTTACCGACCGCTTTAGTTAGCGATTGCAGTAGCGATTAATCATAACAAGAGCAGAGATGATGCACATCCCTGCTCTTTGTTTTAGGTATCTTTTTAGATATTTATTTCACACCTGTGTTTGCAAGTGCCAACGTTAGCACAAAGCCAAGAACATGCCCAAAGCTCATGGATGCTAAAAATCCAGCAACGCTAATGTTATTGAATAAAGATTTAGAAAACGGTAACGGCATTCTCGCGCCGACATGCGGATATTTGATAGTGCGGCTAGCAATGAACAATACAAAAAGACAAGAGCCGATAATCAGGGGCGTTCCTTGCCAGTTAAATAATGCAGTGGATGGAGCCTCTGGAAATGCGGCGGCAAACAAATGAAGCATAGAGCTTACTCCCAAACCTTTTTTCTGTTCTCTAGTCTTTCGTATTTACTGATATCTAGCGTCCTTCCTATGTCGTACCTTCTGATCTGTCTCGTGAGAGATTGATCTAGGTTAAGTTATTTGAACTTTATGTAGGGGTACGATCGCAGATTAATTCTTAGGCTTGCATCAGCACTGTTTAAGAAGCGAGGCACACATGACATTTACGAATACAGACGCTACTACTTTGGTGTCTAAGTTCAAACAACTTCCGATTAATGACCAAATTGCGGCACTAGGTCAAATCTATTCCCAAGTAGCTGCATCGGTGCCATCCACTGCCTCAAAACATGTTGAAGATGTGGTGAAAGGAGTTCTGGGAATGCGCCATGAAGGACAACTTCATTTTCTAGAAGATGTGTTGTCTGATACCGATCGCGATGAAGTAGCGCTTGACATTAACCCAAGCAAAGCAATGGCAGAACTGGCTCCAGGCGATGGTGTTGAGCCACCACTTAGCGCATACGAAGCACTGACTCCAAGCGATCGCTTACTGGTCTGGTCTCAACTCGCTCGTCACATGGGCGACCAATTCATTGCGCTGCCTGCGGATTATCAAGTATCGGATGCTGCAAAAGAGGTGCTCACAGCGCTTCAGTCGGCGGGTACTGAAGACAAGGTGAATTTCTTGAGTCAGATTGTGTAATTTGATCATGTAATTTGACCTTCATTTCAGCCGTTTGACGCCCAAGAATAGTGTAGATTCGTAGTCTGTGACTCGTTATGTAAGAGAACACTAAATTACGGATTGCAGACTACGAATTGCACGCCTTATGTCATTAAATTCTCGGTCTTTGCGCGGTTCTTCCGGAGACGTGCGTACTCATCGCACGTTCTCTTGGGGTGAACGAACTTACATTATGGGCGTCCTTAACGTGACGCCCGATAGTTTTAGCGATGGCGGACAGTTCAATACGGTAGAGACTGCGCTAAGGCAAGCGCATCAAATGGTGGCCGATGGTGCAGATATCCTAGATGTGGGTGGACAATCGACTCGCCCTAATGCAGAAGAGGTGACGCTACAGGAAGAACTCCAGCGTGTGGTTCCAATCATTGAAGCGATTCGCCGCGATCGCACTTTTGATCAAATTCCGATTTCTATCGATACGACGCGATCGCAAGTCGCAGAAGCCGCGATCGCGGCTGGAGCCGATATCGTTAACGATATCTCTGGCGGAATGTATGATCCTCAAATTCTAACAACAACAGCAACGCTTGGTGTTCCGATCATTTTGATGCACATGCGTGGAACACCAAAAACAATGCAAACGTTAACAGAGTATGATGATCTAATTGAAGAGATCCTTCAGTTCTTAGAGCAACGAATCGAAGCCGCGATCGCAGCGGGTGTTAATCGCGATCGCATCATGATTGATCCGGGTATTGGATTTGCCAAAAAATACAATCAAAGTCTCGAAATCCTGCGCCGTCTAGATGAATTTCAGCGTTTGAAGTGCCCGATTTTAGTGGGGGTTTCTCGCAAGAGTTTTATTGGTCATATCCTCAATCAGCCTAATCCAAAAAAGCGAGTTTGGGGAACAGCCGCCGCGTGTGTGAGCGCGATCGCAAAAGGGGCTGGTGTGGTTCGCGTTCATGACGTGGCAGAAATGCGAGATGCCTGTCGCGTAGCGGATGCAGTCTGGCGATCGGCTACGCCACAAAAATAAAATATTCAACAAAAATAGTTGATCAAGCTTTCTGAGCAATCACATACACATGATTTTCAGGATATTGATCGTATTCAAGGTGAAGACATGTACACTGATGCTCATCCAGAAGCTTTAGGAAAGCGTTAACGCCCAGCGTGCTGTACTCAAAGTCTTGACCTTGAAATGTACTAGAAACCTCATCTTCCATGTCTACCCCCACAGGTGAACATCAGCACGCCATCAGCTTTGAGGGCATCGCATAGCTTTTTCATAACAGGTTCTTGCAGGTTTAGTGGCAGATGGAACGTGCCGTCCCAAGCAGCAATCAAGCTGTAGAGTTTGGGAGGAGACCTACAGCAGATATCTTCCCGATAAAAGGTAATGCCTAGATGCAGTTGCTTGGCTAAATCGATCATTTCCTCAGAAATATCCAGTCCTTCCACTTGAAATCCATGTTCGTTGAGGACTTTAATAAAACGTCCGCTGCTTCCACACCCTACATCAAGAGCGAATTGCTTCTTGTGCGTGAATTTGATGGCCCGCTCCAACTGCACGATTCCATAAAGCGAGTCCTGATGCTGAGTCTGCCACCACTCAGCAATCCGATTGTATCGAGCGGCTGTGTCTTCTGGGTGCATACTTAGCCCTACTTATGACTCTCTAAATTTTGTTTATTGTCTACGAGTTAGTTCAACTTACGCGACAACTAAAAATCTAAGTAGGTTAACGGCACAAATCAGCGGCGGTAGTCAGTCCTGAAGGCACCACCAGGGGCTTGAACTGTCCGCTGCATTTGATTTGTTAGGTGGCGCAAGGGATTGTAATTTCCATCAAATGCACCTCTGGATGTCCAGGACGTGGACCAAGATCAACCCAGCCATGCTTACGATAGTATGCTATTGCTCGGTGATTGCTTGGGCTGACTGACAACTGTGCTTTGCTGACCTCTAACTTCTTGAATACCTTAATTGCATACTGATTTAGTTCATCACCTATCCCTCCGCCTCGCGCTTCAGGAATTAAGTAGAACAAATTGACATAACCAAGTCTTGGTTGCTCACGCAAACGCATCTCGACTTGACCAACAATGTGTCCATCTTCTAAAACATGGACGCATCCCTCAGGTAACTCAGCAATCTGTTTTTGCAGCCAATCGAGGTATTCCTTTCCGTCTTTACCGTTTTCTTGATCAAAACGTTGTGCTCCATTCAAAAAGCTGCACTCGTAGGAATCACGGCGGAAGCATACGCACAGGTCAGCGTGACGAGCGAGATCGATAGTGGTAAAAGTGATCCCTTTTGGCATTGTTTGTAAAATCAATGCTCAGTTAACAGTTGAATTCCAACTGCTCTATTTTGCATCGCCTACAGATGAGTTCGACTCAGTGCTGAATGCCTCGCCAATTATCTTGAAGTACCCCCTACAGATAGCCTAAGCCATCTAACGACCTGTCCACCCGCCGCTAGTAACCTTTTGGACTCAACGCAAAGACGCTATACGGTCGGTGTGCAACGGGATTGTTAGACATCTGGCACTAACGGCAAACGACGGATACGAATACGGCTCAGCTCAACCGTAATGGCTGATCCTTGTTCTAGATCCTCCTCGCATTCAGCGATCGCTGTCAGCAAAAGATCCGTGAGCGCCTGGGCACGTAATCTTTCAATCCAAATGCGAATGACTGAAGGAGCGATCGCTACATCAAGTGCTAGCAGAGTATGAAAATCTGCATCAAGAGTCGCAACGATACGCCCCTCGTCTTTGGCTCTCTGAATAATGCCTGCATCTTCAGCTTCAGACATCCCAATTTCACCAACATGGATAGTGTCGATACCTGCATCACGCAACAACGCTGCCGCAGAGAGTGGCAATCCCTGATCAAGCAACAGTTTCATAGCGATTAGGAAGCTCAATGATGCGATCGTCCAAATAGGAAGAGGCAAAAATTAGGGCTTGTCGGATATCTTCCTCCTCTAGCTCTGGAAACTCTTGATGTAATTCTTCTCGATTAGGATAAGTTGCTAATAGCTCAATCACCCGACGAACCGTAAGGCGAAGATTACGAATGCAGGGTTGTCCATTCATCCGTTTTGGATCGCTCGTAATACGATCTAGTCTCATTAGAATGATTCCAACGCTTCACTATTATTTTAACCTTCAACGAGAATAGGTCATACCTGCAATACAGGCTCTGCATATCCATTCTCCATCATCACATGAGCCGTCTCCCATGCTGTCTTTGCGCCCGCAGCTAGAGCAAGTCAGCAAAATTGGGGAGCTTGGCGAAGCCAATCGCTTTGGGAACTGCGAAGCAACCGCACTCATCACCGCCACTTGGTCTGCCGCACTGAGCGTTGCACTAATTCTGTCGGTTGACATCGGTTGAAATCTCACTGTGTTTCGGACAGAATTATCGTGCCCAAAAAATAAGCGGCTCCATCCTATCGGTGGTTCCGCTTGTTATGTTATGAACTCCATCGCTTCAATCTTTTAAGAGACAGACGTTTCCCGCCGATCCTCAACTCGATTTGCGTCCGCGATCGCAACTGGAGATTCAACGCCATGTGCATCCACAATCGGGGCGTGGGGCGATCGCAGCGTCACCAGAATGCTCTTAATCACCACGGCAGTCGGCACAGCGATAATAACTCCCAACAAACCGCCCACTCGTGCCCCTGTCAGAATCGACAGAAACACCCAGACGGGGTTCAGTCCGGTCACACTGCCCAAAATTCTCGGTGCGGCTAAGTTCTCAATAATTTGCTGCACAATCAGCGAGGCAATTAGCACCTCAACACCGAGACCAATATCCCGTAAGGCGACCAAAATCGAGACGATCGCAATTCCAACTGACCCACCAAATGGAACTAGCGCCATCGTGCCGATCGTCAGTCCAAACAGTAGCCCAAAGGGAACTCGCAGCGTCAGAAAAGTCACCGTCAAGACAAATCCCATGCAGGTCGATGAGATCAATTGTCCAAAGAAAAAGTTTTGAAAGCTGAGGCGAATCGTTTCGGTAAACGGCTCTCGAATCCTGAGAGGCAGCCATTCGACCAAACTCTCCCACAAGCGATCGCTAAACTGTAGCAGATAGAACGTCAAAACCAACGTCAGCAGTACATCAAGCAAGCTTGTGACCGTCACTACCGCCAATCCTAAAATATCGCCCGCCAATCGCTGAAGCTGAATTTTGACCGGGGATGTGATTTGGTCTGCTAACACATCTAGACTGATCGGAAAGCCCGCTTTCTCTAACTGATCGTTTAAAAGAATCAGTTGTCGTTGTCCAGAATCGATCCATTCGGGTAAACGAACCACGAGTTGCTCAGCCTGCTGGAGCGCAATCGGCACAAGCGTCACGCCCAGCCCTAACAGCACCGCGATCGCAAACAAAAACACCACGATCGCCGCTCGTCCACGGGTGGCTCCATGTTGCTGCATGTAGCTCACTGGATAGTTGAGCAAAAACGTCAGCAGTGATGCCCCCAAGAGGATCACAATCAGCGAATTGAAGTAAGTAAAGATCGACGCTAACGCCCACGCATTGAGAACAACGAGTGGAATGAATAAAGCGATCGCGATCGCACGGAATAAGGGAGACAACGACTCCCACCAAGTTAATAGCCTGTTGCGTTGGGGCATGATGCAGCAAGAAGTAACGGTGACGTTCCTGACTCTTTTGGGAAGTCTCTAGTTATTATTATCTCTCTTGATCCCATTGTTCATCTTCCTTAATCACTACTCCCTGTCTTATGACTGATTTTCTAGAGCGTGACGAGAGCCGTCATATTAAATTGTTCCTCTATCTATTGCCTGTGTTCGGCTTTTTCCCAGCGCTCTGGACGCTCTATCGTCGGGGAGGCGGTCGCCAAGAGCGCGCCCTCAGTCGTCTGGTCATTAAGGTCTGCCTTGGTTGGCTAGTTGCCTATCTTTTGCTGGGATTTGGCGCGACTGCCTCAGAATCTTCCCAGATTCCAATTTTGATTACGGCTAGTCTACTCACCTCTGGTTATTTTTTGGTTAACTTCTGGATGATGGTGCAACTGTGGCAGCGCAAATCGATTGGATTACCCATCATCGGACGGGTGGGACGGATGCTTTGAGCTTAAGGTCGTGAAAGAAGGCTCGGATTTGCCCTCACCCCAACCCTCTCCCGCAGGAGAGGGAGCAAGAGTTGATTCCCCTTCTCCCAGTGGGAGAAGAGGCTAGGGGATGAGGGCACGCCTCCCAAACTTAGCCCAAGCACTGGATCGTTTGATTCAATTCATGCCCCTAAGCGGTGGAGCGCCAAGGCTTCTTTCAAGTGCTTCATGCCAATTTTTGCCGTTTCTCCTTCCCCTGCTGCGAAGAATGCAGCCGATCGCGCGATCGCACTAATCTCTCCCCCCGTCAGCGCAAATTTTTCCGCCAACTCTGCCCAATCAATATCCTCATCTAGCGGAACGTGAGGCGCAAACGCTTGATTCCACAACAACCACCGCGCCGCTAAATCGGGAGTTGGAAACTTTAGAGTGAACTGAAGCTGCGATCGCACCTCAGCCCGGAGTGCAAGCTGCGATCTCACGCTAAATACAGTCAAGCCTCGCTGCGATCGTCGCGACTGAAGCAACTTAGCCATCTCAACTGACGGTAGCGCCGACATCCGCCCAACCCAAACCTCAGCCGATCGAATCAGCAACACCATCGGGGCTTGAATCGTGATCTCTAATATCAATGCACGCTGCTCGGCGGGCGTTAGCACTGCCAAATCAACTTCTACAAATGGCACGTCTAGCCGATTTGCGATCGTCCGGGTTGCCATCGCCTTGCCTGTTCCAGGTTTGCCTGTCATCAGGACGACCGTTCCTGGCGAGTCCCCTCCGGTTTGAAAGTCCCATGCCACATCAACCTGATCGCAATGCTGAATGCGATCGCCCAAATGCTTGAGCGACTCCTGCAATTCTTCCGGCAACACCAACGGCGCAACTTGTTCTACCTTCGTTGCTTGGCAAAATTGAACCCATCCTGGCCCTAATACCTCTGTTGCCTCAGTGGGTATCAGTTCTGCGTTCCACTGCGGCAACTCCGACAATAAATAATCCACCCACTCATCTGCCACCTTGAAGGTTCGACTGAGCAATGGCAACGGTAGCTCATTGTCAAGCTCGACTAGCTGATGTCGAAGTAATGCTCCTGCTTCGGTTAGCTGCGATCGCGCCGCTCTCCACTCGCCATCATTTCGGCAGAACAACCGCAACGCTAAATCTACCGTCGGCAAATCCTGACACTCGCGGCCTGTCTGCAAATATCCATACAGTAGGGCATATCGTCGATGCACTTCCGGCGCAAGCCCCACGAGCAGTACATTTTTCTCAAACGCAGACAGATTGAAGCGATCGCACAGCGTCGGTAAGGCTAGTTTAATCCCGCGATCGCGGCTGGCTTGAATCCGCGCTGCCATCTGCTGCTGATACGTCTCCGGATGTCCCTCCGAATCCGCCTTCTTTCGTGCTGGCGGCGTGTCATAAGACGCATTTCCCTCCAGGCTCACAATCCCTTTCCACCAATGACTCGTCACCCGGTCGGCTTTCGTCTGAGCCACCCGCTCCACTTCTTTCAAATCTTTGCGTTGCCGAGCCACCGTCATCAACAGCAGCTTCTCTAGCCAGTTAAGTTCAACCTTGAGATAGGTCCAATTGTCTAAAAACGGCTCAGTTCGCTCAGCAGGCATGAATCACCTATCCAAAAAAGGTGAATGTATAGTACTCTACTTCGCCCGTCTCAGCACTTCAATCGGTAACCCATCTGCATCCGCAATAAAAGCAACCTCATACACGCGATCGCCGATCATCTGCTGCTCCGGCTCCAGCAAAATCTTCAGAGACTGCGACTGTGCCTCTAACTTGTGCCTCAAATTTTCTAACCAATGGGTCAAATCATCCGCCTCTTGGGTCAAATCAAACGACGAATGATAGTACCCCACATAATGTTCATCCCCAAACGCATCTGGCGCAGGCTTCGGCTCCGGAATTTGGATCAATTCAATTCGTCCGCCCAATCCTTCCATCCAACACGCCAGCGTATAACCCGTCGTGAATCGTTCACAGACCGAGAATTCTAGCTGCTCATAGAATGCGATCGCTCTGAAGATATCCGCCGTTCGGATCGAAACGTGATGCATAAGCACTAGGGATGAGGGATGAGGGATGAAAGGGATAGTTAAAGACTTCTCTAATCTTATCTAGTCAATCAAGAAACCTAAGCACAACCCAACCAGCCCCAAAATTCTTCTCGTTCATCCCTCATCCCTCTCTTCTCTCTCTTCACTCAAACAACCGAAAATACGGATACCTCACTGGCGCACCCGGCTCTTTCTCCAAGTCAAAATTAATCACGTCCCAACACGGCTCCTCTTTCGGATCGGGACTAAACTCGACTGGCAATCCATAGAGCCTCGGCTTTGGCGAATCGTTCTGTCCCCGCCACGGCGTACTGCGCTCCAGATAGGTGCTAATCAACTCCTTATAGCGCTGAGCAATCACAACTCGCGTTGCTCGATAGCCCTGCGTGTAAAGCCGGTCGAGCGCTTCATGAATCTCAAAGCGAATGCCATCTGGATGAGTGTGTTGCCGATACCATTCGTCCTTCCAAAGCCGCCAATGCCGCCCCGATTGCAAATGAACAAGCTCTGCCGTATCAGGACTCGCTTCAAACGCGCCATGACGAGGACATAAATAGGTATCCGTTAAAGTGAGCGCCGGAATCGTCTGACGACAGTGCGGGCACTGGATTTCGGGTCCGAAAATGGGATATTGGAAACTGGAATTGATCATGAAACGCGAACGCTCAAAGTTTGTGTATGCGCCTGCCCTCGTGAAATCATTATAACTGCGATAATTTTCTGCTCCCCTAGAATCATTCTCAACCCTAGTGAATAATCCCAATCCATTTCCAATCCCAACGCCACCATTCTGGACTCAGCCCGACCTCTCTCAAGCTGCCTTTGTCGCCCCAAATGCTACGGTAATCGGCTGGATTGAAGTGGCAGCAGGGGTTAGCATCTGGTACAACGCCGTCCTTCGCGGCGATGTCGAACGCATTTGTTTAGGCGCAAGTACCAATATTCAAGACGGAGCTATTGTGCATGGTGATCCTGGCAAACCCACCGTTCTTGAAGATTTCGTTACGGTTGGGCATCGCGCTGTGATTCACAGTGCCCATATTGAGCGAGGCAGCTTAGTGGGCATTGGCGCGATCGTACTCGATGGCGTCCGTGTCGGGGCGGGCAGTATCATTGGCGCAGGCTCAGTCGTGACAAAAGATGTACCTCCGCGATCGCTCGTCGTCGGCGTTCCTGCCAAACCTCTGCGCGATCTTTCCGATCCCGAAGTTGTTCATCTGATCGAACATGCCCAACAGTACGAAAAACTGGCCCTCGTCCACGCTGGCAAAGGCACAGATCTAGGCTTTCATGTACAAATGTAACTAACCTGAGAAGACTACTTTGAAAATGTCACCAAATGCGATAGAAATTAAAGAATAATGAACACCCTTAATGAGGAGAAAGCACTAGTATGGATTGGCGCGTATTGGTGGTGTTGCTGCCCGTTTTGTTAGCCGCAGGTTGGGCAGTCTCTAGAATTGCTCCAGCCGCGATCGCCCAGATCAAGGGCTTTCTTGATAGAAGACAAGCTTAAGCAATTTCAGATTTAGTGTTACGTTAACCGACCCTTCTAAATTTAGAAGGGTCGGTTTTGTTTTCGGTAACATTTGTTTTCGGTAACAAGCGTGAGAGGAAAAACGATGCTTCTCAATCAGCCCTTGGGCTAACCTGATCACACCCATCGCTAAAGCACCAGACAGTTAGCGAAATCTGAAAAAAGAATTGGGTCCACTGTCATAAATATTCAAACGTCCGAAGCCGAGGAATTGACCATGAGACTTCTCTCCGGGTGGAAACGCCGTCACGCCGAATAGATAGACCCCGCCATAATCTGGATTCGAGCGGGGAGAGAGTGCGATCGTCACCGTCTTACCCGCTGCGATCGGTGGGTTAAACGTCACGGTCACCGCTTTTGTTTTGGGGTCACTCGTCGTCGCTTGGATCGGTAACGTTGCCCCTAGACGTCCTCGCTGACCCTCAAAGGCTTTTGTCTCATCGATTGAAAACCTGACAGTATCCACATTCTCATCTTGTGCGATCGTCACTCTTTGCAATGGCTCTCCCGAATTTTCAGGAATCGTCAGCGTGAAGTAATAGGTTACCACCCATGCCCGGACATAGTTTTGAGTCGTCGAGGCTCCTTCTAAGCGAGGCGGCGATGTAAAGAAAACAGTTCCATCGGATAGCTGAACGGCTCGAGCAGAAACGCCGCTTAAAACAGCCATACTAATCATTCCAAGAGAGAGAAATCTTCCTTTCGTGAGGGCTTTCATTCTTATGTATTAGTTGAGGTAAAAATACTCAGTTTTCTTTATGATACAAACTCGATTGACTTCACCGTGCCTTGAAGAGATTCGTCACACAACGTCTGTTGGGCTACATCATCTTGATCTAGATCTATTTCTGTCTTTTAAGCTATTTTTAACTTCTGTTAAGTTGAATCTTTCTCTATTACAACTCGCTCCATAAGTAGGTAGGCGAGATTAAACGTAAGATAAAGGAGATGCTAAATCCTTCACTCTGCTTGAGCCAATGCCCGCCCCTTTACGAATCGTTCTGAGCGAGGAATCCGACCGGACGCTCCAGGAATTGCGAGTTGCGCCGAAGGTCGCGCAGCAGATCAAAGACCGCGCTCATATGATTTAGCAATGGCGGTAATCAGAGGAATGGAAGCACGGAGTCAAACGGGAGGATACTCACTTGAGCGTTTTCGGTTTAAATCCGCCTAGCTACTTACAGGATTTGACTCAGTGATTTCATCATTTGATTCTCAATTTCACACGTTTGATCTTTGATTTCAGACATTGATCCCGCGCTATCTATCCACTGAATGTGACAGGAAACAACTGCGACATTTGAAACCTATAGCTTAAGGAACGGATACGGGTAAAGCTCAACCGGAAGTGATCTGTTACATCCGCTATGACATCCATTGCCAATGAAAAACCTTTGCGTAAGTCCTGATTCAGTTAAATTCGTCTCTTCAATGCGAATTACACACTACATCATCAGTAAACTCTACATTTTCGTCAGTAGATAGATATGATACCGTACCCAAATCAAGTTTCCCTGTCAAAACCCAATGCGGCTTAAGATCAATCGACGCCAATCGATACTAACTGCTAGCGCGATCGCGCTCACCTCAATTAGCGCTGCTGTCGGCTGGTATGTGTTTATTGCAGGCGCTCCGCAACTCGATCCGCCGCCCGCAGAAACCGCAACCGGACTTCAATTTCAAATTAAAAGTTTTTACAGCGACGCAATGGGCGAAACTCGTCGCTACGGACTTGTGTTACCACCTGGATACGATCGCCACCCCGACCGACGCTATCCAGTCGTTGTCTTACTACACGGCGGACACGGCGACGAATGGGACTACGAGAAAAAAGCGCGACTCACCTCGGTATTGCACGATCTTTACGTCAAAAAAGCCTTTCCGCCCTCAATCATCGTTACGCCCGACGGTAGCGATGATCGCGGCAGCAGTCCATTTTGGGATCCAGACTATTACGACGGTGAAAACGGCAAAGTCGCCACGCTGATCGGCGTTGATCTCGTTAAGGAAATAGAATCGCAATACCGAACACAGATTGAACCCCAATTTTGGGCAATGGGAGGACTATCTTCTGGAGCGTGGGGCGCACTGAACATCGGCTTGCGATATCTCAATGAGTTTCATATTTTCTTTAGTCACACTGGCTATTTCAAAGATGAAAGTGGCGATCAAAACAGTCCGTTGCTGTTGATCGATCAAATTTCTCCCGAAGAGCGACAAGATCTGCGAATCTATCTCGATGCAGGAGAGGCAGACGAAAAATTCTTAGACGCCACGCAAGAGTTTCATCAAGCCCTCGATCTCATAGGCATTCAGAACGAGTTTCATGTCTTTCCGGGTGGACACGGCATTGTCGGTCAAGATGTCGGTTGGAACTATTGGCATCGCCACCTAAAAGATTCGTTACGCTTTGTTGGAACTCAGTTTAGAATGGCTCAGCGAAAGCAGGGCGCAAATTAATATGTTTAGCGAATTAATCGCGCTCCACCGCTATTTTTGAAAAACTTTATTTTTTGAGAAAACTTGATCGCAAGCTGCACAGATGGAATGAAACAGCGAAACCGGACTGATACGCTCTCTCGTCGAAGCCGACTGGGGTTATGGATCGCGACAGTGCTAACCGGGGTAACAGGGTTGGTCAACTTACTTTCGGCTGTGACGCCGAGTGTTCCCAGGCGATCTGCTTTGCTGGGGCTGTTTCTCCCGTTTTCTGTGCAAGCAGGAGGACATTTGTTTGCCGCCCTCTCTGGATTTGTCTTAATTACCTTGGCGGTGAACCTAGCTAGACGAAAGCGAATGGCTTGGTATATTACAGTCATTCTATTGGGACTCTCGATCGTCAGCCATTTGATCAAAGGCTTAGATTTTGAAGAAAGTACGCTCGCGATCGCGCTTCTCGCCCATCTGTTTTTGATCCGCAGACTCTATACCGCTCAATCCGATCCTCCATCGAGCGCTCAAGGCATTCGCATTCTGATCGTTGCCGTTCTATTTACCCTAGCGTACGGAACCGCCGGATTTTATATCCTTGATGGCTATTTCAACGTCAACGGCACTCCGGTTAACTTTAGTTTTAAAGATTCGATTCTCCAAACCCTAGCGATATTCTTTACAGCAGACAACGCTGGATTAGAACCAAGGGGACGGTTTGCGCTTTTCTTCGCCAATTCGATTTATGCAGTCGGAGCCATTACCTTAACCTATGCGTTACTCATGGTCTTGCGTCCTGTGTTGCTGCGCGGCGATCCGGCAACGTTAGTTGATCGCGATCACGCGCGATACATTATTGACGAGCACGGACGGTCTTCTCTAGCACGCTTGGCACTGCTGCCTGACAAATCTTACTATTTCAGTCCGTCGGGTCAAAGCGTTGTGGCGTATGTTGCCAAAGGTCGAGCCGCGATCGCGCTCGGCGATCCGATTGGCCCACTGGACGATCGATGGGAAACGTTGAAGGGGTTTCAATACTTTTGCGATCGCAACGATTGGTTTCCCACCTTCTACGAAGCGATGCCCGATCAATTGCCACTTTACAAATCGTTTGGCTACCGTTGGGTGCAAATTGGCGAAGAAGCGATCGTCGATCTGCACGCTTTCAACCTCAAGGGAAAAGCCAACCAAGATTTTAGAACCGCCATCAATCGATTCACCAAAGCCGGATATCGATTTCAAGTCTACGAACCCCCGATCGACAGCACTCTAATTGATCGATTAAAGCCTGTCAGTGATGAATGGCTGCAACTAAAGCAAGGATCAGAAAAGCAGTTCTCGATCGGATGGTTTGACCAAGATTACTTGCAGCAGTGTCACATCGCCGTACTCTACAACTCCAACGGTAAAATCATTGCTTTTGCCAATTTACTTTCAAAATATCAACGTCACGAAGTCACCATTGATTTGATGCGCCATTGCCACGACGCCGAAAAAGGCACAATGGATTTTCTGTTTGCATCACTATTACAGCACTTCCAGCAAGCCGGATACGACAGCTTTAATTTCAGCTTATCCCCTCTTGCCGGAGTGGGAGAATCACCGGGCGCTCATCGAGTCGAGAAAGGATTGCACTACTTCTTCGAGCATCTTAATCAGTTCTACAACTTTAAAGGACTGCATCAATTTAAAGAAAAATTTCGCCCCCAGTGGGAACCGCGCTACTTGGTTTATCCCAACGTCACAACACTGCCCGATATTGCCGTAGGACTCGTCCGTGCCGATTCGGGCGATCGCTTACTCGACTACTTAAAGCCAGGAACCTAATCTGCCTCACTTCTACAACTGGGAGAAATTAAGAAAACTCTGATTTCAAAGTACCGATCGCGCCATTCAATAACTCTCTCTAAGAAGTCAAACGCCCTGTGTTATGAGAGAGAGATTGAGCTATCATAAGAATTCTGAACTCACTAATCCGTCCAAACCGTTCCTTAGACCCTAAGGAATGAAGGTGTAGGCTGCACATTTTCCGGATGTGCATACGCATCAGCAGGAGGCGATTTTTTTACGGAGACAACCAGGAAAACAATTAGCATGGTCAATCAGAACACAGTAGCTATGGATGTCGGTTTTACCCACGAAGACTTTGCGGCTTTACTAGACAAATACGACTATCATTTCAGTCCGGGAGATGTCGTCGCCGGAACCGTATTTAGCCTAGAGCCGAGAGGTGCGCTGATTGACATTGGTGCTAAGACGGCTGCCTATATTCCAATTCAAGAAATGTCGATCAACCGCGTGGACAACCCCGATGAGGTGTTGCAATCCAACGAAACGCGGGAGTTCTTCATCTTGGCTGACGAGAATGAAGACGGACAGTTGACGCTCTCGATTCGCCGGATTGAGTATATGCGGGCATGGGAGCGGGTTCGCCAACTCCAAGCCGAAGATGCTACGGTGCGATCGATTGTATTTGCCACCAACCGAGGCGGAGCGCTGGTTCGCATTGAAGGACTGCGCGGCTTTATTCCTGGCTCTCACATCAGCACTCGCAAGCCGAAGGAAGAATTAGTCGCTGAAGAGCTACCGCTCAAGTTTTTAGAAGTAGACGAAGAGCGCAACCGTCTTGTTCTGAGCCATCGTCGGGCGCTGGTTGAGCGTAAGATGAACCGTCTGGAAGTTGGCGAAGTCGTGATCGGCACGGTGCGCGGCATCAAGCCTTATGGTGCGTTCATTGACATCGGTGGCGTTAGCGGTTTGCTGCACATTTCTGAAATTTCTCACGATCACATCGATACGCCCCACAGCGTGTTCAATGTGAATGACGAAGTGAAAGTCATGATCATTGATCTCGATGCTGAGCGGGGCCGGATTTCGCTCTCGACGAAGCAGCTTGAGCCAGAACCGGGCGATATGGTGAAGAACCCAAGTGTGGTGTACGAGAAAGCCGAGGAAATGGCAGCGAAGTATCGCGAAACGGTGATGCAGCAGCAACAGGGCGGAGCACCGGCTGCGGTTGCAGAAGCTCCACCTGCGATCGAAGCACCTACAGAAGAGGAGGAATTAGAAATTCCTTCCGCTGTTGAGGAGCCGGAAATTCCTGAAGCCGTTGAAGAGGCAGCCGTTGAAGAAGCGCCTGAAGCGACTCCAGAAGCAGAGTTAGCGCCTGTCACTGAAGAATAAATCGCAACTCTACAAAGCGATTAACACTGTAAGAGGGAGCCATCCCTCTTTTTTTGTGAACTGATTCAAAGCACCCCGATTGGCTCTACTAGCTTCAAAAGAGCGCATGTTGTAAAGATCTAATAATTCTCCGATGGAAAGACAGAACCTTGTTTAGTCGGAATCTGGAGATCTAATATAGAGACAGTAGCGTTAGGCAAGTGATCCTTATCGAAACGGTTTACGGTCATCTTCAAGGTCTCAAATCTAGTCAGTTAAAGCAGTTGCAGCGCTTGTACCATCAGCGTCTACCTGGCGATCGCATCACCACGCCAGAATTCGCCCAGCGCCTCGCTGCCATCAGTACAGACTTGAACCAGCCTGTCTGTGCTTATATCAATCGACGCGGACAAGTGATTCGCGTTGGCGTCGGCACCCCTAGGCAAACCCAGATTCCGCCGCTAGAACTCCCTCGCTACGGGGCAGAGCGTCTGTGCGGTATTCGCTGTATTGCGACTCAACTCAAACAAGATCCGCCTGGAGAGTCAGCGCTGACCGCTATGGCAATTCAGCGACTTGATGCTCTTGTAGCGCTAACTCTTACAGGTGGCGGTTTCGAGCGGCGCGGCGGTGGCGTCACCGGATATGTGAAAGCGGCCTACCTAGCGCATTTGGTTCCCCACCCAGAAGCCAACTGGACGGTTTCGCCTGCCCTTAGTCTCGATATCATCGCTAATCAAGATTTTCTAGACCTAGTTGAAGGACTAGAGGAAGAATTTCAGCGCGAATCGGCCGGGCAACAGGTGGATGGCGATCATGATCAGGTGTTGGTCGTAGGGGTGCAGACGGCTAATCTATCACCACAGCGCTTTGAGGATGGTCTACAGGAATTGGCTCGGTTGGTGGATACCGCAGGCGGAGAAGTGCTACAAACGTTGAAGCAAAAACGTCCTCGTCCTCATCCTCAAACAGTAGTCGGCGAAGGAAAAGTGCAGGAAATTTCGCTCACGGCACAGACGATCGGGGCAAATTTGATTGTCTTTGATCGTGACCTGTCACCGGCGCAGGTGCGAAACTTGGAGACTCAGATCGGCATTCGAGTTGTCGATCGCACTGAAGTGATTCTCGATATTTTTGCTCAACGAGCGCGATCGGGGGCGGGTAAACTCCAAGTCGAGCTAGCTCAATTGGAATACATGCTACCCAGGCTTGCAGGACGCGGACAAGCCATGTCTCGATTAGGCGGCGGCATCGGCACCAGAGGCCCAGGAGAGACAAAACTTGAAACAGAACGAAGAGGTATTCAGCGACGCATTTCGCGGCTTCAGCAAGAGGTGGATCAGCTCCAGGCGCACCGTGCGCGGTTGCGGCAACGTAGGCAACATCAAGAAGTTGCCTCGATCGCGGTGATTGGCTATACCAACGCTGGTAAATCTACATTGCTAAATGCGTTGACCAATGCAGAGGTCTATACCGCCGATCAACTCTTTGCTACGCTCGATCCAACGACTCGGCGGCTGATGGTTTCCAATCCAGAAACCCACGCGTCAACGTCGATGCTGCTCACGGACACCGTAGGATTTATCCATGAGTTGCCGCCTTCATTGATGGATGCGTTCCGCGCCACATTAGAGGAAGTCACCGAAGCTGATGCCTTGCTGCATGTGGTGGATCTATCCCACCCAGCGTGGCAAAGTCAGATTCGAGCAGTGATGCAGATTTTGTCAGAAATGCCTATTTCTCCTGGGCCAGCCTTGGTTGCATTTAATAAAATTGATCAAGTCGATGGGGCAACCCTAGCGATCGCACGGGAAGAATTTCCTCAAGCCGCGTTTATTTCAGCTCACGAGCGGTTGGGCTTAGAAACGCTGCGGCAACGGCTCTGTCAATTGGTTAGCTATGCAGTATCCACATGAGCGTGATTCAGGCGGCGAAGTATCTTCAACTGGATCAGTTTCTGAACCCATTGAGGCTGCCAACGTTGCAGGGCACTTCACGTCTGCTCGATTATGTGTTGCATCAGGAATCCAACTTTGTCCCAACTACCACCTCAACGGGTGAAACGGACTACCGAAAATCAAAAATTCTCTACGAGTTTCCAGACTTATCTCAGTGGATGGTGCAACAGGTAGAAGCGGTGTTGCCGACTGTTTTTACTCAGTTGAACCATCCGCCCTTTCAGGTGTCGCAGATCGAGATTCAGCTAACGGCGCACAATAATGGCCACTATTACAAAATCCCCAACGACAATGGCAGCGCTGAAGTGGCCCGCCGAGAACTATCGTATGTGTAATAGATCGCTCAGGCCTTCTTCGCTCCTGCTCCGTGTAAAACACCGATAGGTGTCTGAAAACCAGGTACAAGAACCATCTTGTACCGTTCAGCCTTCCAATCAGCTCTTAACTGCTCATCAGAGGGCACTTCAGAATCTCCCTCTGGATCAGAACCAAGATTGAAAGCCAACAAATAAACAGTCCATATTCCAGAATTAACAGCAACTTTCTTCATGGGCTCATTCAAATCCAGCAAACTCGTGATCCCAATGTTGCCGGAATCTATTACTAAGGGTAAGGCAATTACTTTTTCTGCTTGTCCGAACTCAGGTCTTTGTGCTGAGGAATAGACCTCCATCCAATGGTTATTCAAATGAGCAGCAGTCCCAAAGCAAATCGTTTTTCCATTGGTGATGTAGCCTTGTCCATAACTACCAAGGTCTGAACGGTTATCATCAGGCTCGGAGTAGAAGCTTTCAGGACACGGATCAGTCCCACTGTCATACACAAAAAACTGGTAATGGTCAGCATCGATTCTAAATTCTGTCAGTAATCTCATACGTTCATTCTTAGCTAATGCTAGCTGTGTTGTGGGCAGTGATGTTGACAGAGCGACTGACCGCGATGTTGAAACTAATCCAAATACTGTCGTCCCCAGTCCTGTTAACGTCAACAGCTTGCGCCGCTTCATATTCTTAAACTGCCTAGTAAGGGGTGTTAAAACACTGTTTGGATAACATTACGGTAACTTGATGCTGAGCACTGAACCTGTAATCTCCACTAAAACTAAATCATTGGACTTTTTCCGCATATTACCCTCGGTAGGAGGATTACCAGGACACTTTCCGTATATTTTTAAGAATTGGGGTAGAAACCGGATGGTACGAGTCAGCAGAAACGTCGGTGACCATTGAGCCGCGCAATAACACGATTGTCTTCTTCCCAAGCTATTATCTCCATGAAGTCTTGCTAGTGCTGTGCCCGTCCCGCGCCTTTGCCCAAAGTCGGTTCACGCTAAATGGTTGGATCTGTCATTAGCGCTTAAAATTTAAGAAATATTACTATTGAAAGACTATGGCTCCTACTGTTGAAATCTACATCTGGAGTACTTGTCCCTTCTGCGTCCGGGCGAAAGCATTGCTCGATCGCAAAGGCGTTCAGTACACCGAATACAATCTAGATGGCGACGAACCTGGACGCATGAAAATGGCGGAGCGCTCAGGTGGACGGCGTTCTGTCCCACAAATTTTTATCAACGATCAGCATATTGGCGGCTGTGATGATATTCATGCCCTCGATCGGGCTGGAAAACTTGATGCACTGCTGCAAGCAAGCTAAAGCAATTTGCGGTCAAAAACGGTTTCTCGTTGGCAACAGATGGGCGAGCAGGTCAGTCTTGCTCCGTTACATCCGCTGCGAAATCTGCTGCCAGCCGAATTCAACACCTTAGGACATTACTCGTGAAATTTGCATTCATCATCGATCCGATCCATCGCCTCGACCCCACTCATGACACCAGCGTGGCGTTTATGGAAGCTGCTCAAGAGTTAGGGCATGAAGTGTGGGTGACGCAACTCGATCGCTTAAGTGTTGTCAGCGGCAAGGCGTGGGCATTGCTCGAACCCGTAACGCTGACCCCTGTGACACTAGGTGAAAATCGATGGGTCGCGATCGCGCAGTGGTACTCGATCGGAGAAGCGCTATTTCAACCGCTCGAAGAGATGGACGTAGTGTTCATGCGAAAAGACCCGCCGGTCGATGAGGCGTATCTTTTTGCCACTTATATTTTGGATTACATTGACCCGGCAAAAACTCAGGTGGTCAACTCGCCTAGAGGCATTCGAGCCGCCAATGAGAAAATGTATGCCCTGCAATTTACGGATGCGATTCCCGATACAATCGTCACCCAAGATAAGCAGGTGATTCGTCAGTTTTTAGACCGCGAGGGAGCGGCAGTGCTGAAGCCACTCAACGGCAAAGCGGGGGAAGGCATTTTATTTTTGCAGCCGGGTGATCGCAACTTCAATTCATTGATCGAAATTAGCACTCAGCAAGGGAAAGTGCCAATCATGGTGCAAACCTATTTACCCGCCGCTAAAGATGGTGATAAACGGATCATTCTGCTGAATGGAACGCCGATCGGAGCCGTTAACCGAATTCCCACAGGCAATGAGTTTCGAGGAAATATGGCTGTGGGAGGCCGCAGCGCCCAAACCGAAATTAGCGATCGCGATCGCAAAATCTGTGCGATGTTAGCTCCCGCACTACAGCGCGATCAACTCACCTTTGTTGGCATCGATGTAATCGGCGGCTATTTAACCGAGGTGAATGTGACCAGTCCAACGGGCGTGCGAGAAGTTGATCGGCTTGATGGCAGCAAATTGGGGCATCAGGTCATTCAGCAGATTGCGCAGCCGCATTAGGGCAGCAAATCTTTCTCAGATGGTTTAAGCAGAGGTTTAAGCAAAATTACCCTAAGTGATGTGTATTAAAGCACACTTGATTTTGGCTCTTGTCCTCGCTGACCCCTTCTTGATTCCCGTGATAAAATTTCTATCAATTAAGCCCAATCAGGAGTTGCTTGGAGAGATGTTAACGGCAGCAAGCCCCCTTGCGTAGTCAGCTTGTTCTCTCCCTGATAATAAAAAGAACGTAAAACGCGATCTATCCATGCTTGTTCTCGGTGTAATGCCGTTCTACCTAACCCATGGTTAAGCATCTTGAGTGGCGACGAGTCTTGACAACCGTGCTGACTACCGTGTGGGAGAGCGGACGAATTTGGATCACCGCTTCGGCAGTGACAAGCTGCCTGATTGGTCTGCGCGTGAGCGGCGTGCTGCAAACTTGGGAATTGAGCACGGTGGATCAGTTTTTTCGGCTGCGTCCAGCTGAAGCGATCGACGATCGCATCGTCATCATTGGTATGAATGAAGAGGACATTCAGCAGTTGGGTTGGCCTCTATCTGATACACAACTAGCGGCAGTGCTGCAAACGGTTCAAGCGGCAGAGCCACGAGCCATAGGGGTTGACTTTTATCGGGATATTCCAGTCGGATCGGGCAATTCTGATCTGCTCAGTACATACCAATCCATGCCCAATTTAGTGGGCATTGAGCAGCTAAAAGATCGCGAGGGGTCAGGTGTGGCAGCCTCTCCGAAGCTCAAACGGCTCGGGCAAGTTGGCTTTAACAATATTGTGTACGATAGCGATCGCAAGATTCGTCGGGCGCTTCTGTATTGGACAGTAAACGGCAAGCAATATCAGAGTTTCTCGCTGAAGTTGGCATTGCGCTACTTGAGCGCAGAAGGAATTCAGCCTAAACCAGGGGCGAAGCAGCCCCGCTATCTGCAATTGAGAAATGCCGTTTTTCCGCAACTGACACCCAACGATGGAGTTTACAATCAAGCCGATGCCGGCGGCTATCAAATACTGGCAAACTTCCGAGGAGCGGCGGGTCAGTTCAAAACGTTTTCGCTGAAGCAATTACTTAACAGAGAGGTGCCGCCGAATCAGTTGCGCGATCGCATTGTTTTAATTGGCTCGGTCGCTACTAGCCTCAAGGACTTTTCGGCAACGCCCTACACCAAACTGCAGCTCGGCTCATCAGGACTGATGGCAGGCGTTGAAATTCAGGCGAATTTCATCAGTCAAATTCTGAGTGCCGCTCTCAACAATCGACCGTTGTTTCAGACCTGGACGGAACCGATTGAGTGGATTTGGATTTGGGTTTGGGCGGCGGTTGGTACGGGTCTAAGTTGGAAGCTGAGATCGCCGCATCGCACCGCTCTGGTCATCCTGTTTATAGGAGTCGGATTAATTAGCGTTTGCTACGGCGCGTTTTTAGTCGGGTGGATTATTCCCGTTGTGCCCAGCTTTTTGGCCTTGACTGGCTCCGCCCTAGCCATCATCAGCTACATTGCTCATAGCGAAGAAGAACTGAAGCGGTCGAAAGAATTTTTACATCGCGTCATTAACAGCATTCCCGATCCGGTGTTTGTTAAGGATAAACATCATCGTTGGATCGTATTGAACGAAGCGTACTCCAGATTTTTAGGAAAGCCTGTTGCAGAACTTGTCGAAAAATCGGATTACGACATTTTTCCGGCTCACGAAGCAGATATTTTCAGGCAACAAGACGAGTTGGTGTTTCAAAACGGACATGAATTAGAACACGAGGAACAATTCACAAGTGCGGATGGTACGACTTATCATATTGCCACGAAGCGATCGCTGCACAAAGACGCAGCAGGCAACCGCTTTTTAGTCGGTGTGATTCGAGATATTACGCACCGCAAAACCATTGAAAATGAATTGCGACGAACCACGGTAGAACTGTCTCGCTCAAACGCAGAATTACGTTTATCGCAAGACCGGCTGAGCTATCTCGCTAATCATGATGGATTGACCGGATTACCCAATCGAAATCTATTGTATGAACGGTTAAGTCAATGCTTAGATTGGGCAAGCGAGAATGGTAAATTAGTTGCTATTTTGTTTCTTGATTTAGACGGGTTTAAACGTATTAATGATACGTTGGGTCATGGAGTTGGGGATTTGTTGCTGCAAGCGGTGGCACGTCGCTTGAGTGGATGCTTGCGAACCAGTGATATGATCGCTCGGCTCGGCGGCGATGAATTTGTTGTGCTGCTGCCATCGATTCCAGATCTAAATAATGCAACAACCGTCGCTGAAAAAATTTTACACACCCTGTCTCAAGCGTTTGCAATTTCAGGTCAGACCTTACTGGTTTCATCGAGTATTGGAATTAGTCTTTATCCAACCCATGCAGACGACCTAGAAACCCTGTTGCAAAAAGCAGATGAAGCAATGTATCAGGCAAAACAAGCTGGGAAAAATCGATACGTCATTAGCGCGGTTAACTCTGAGGAAACCGCAGACGCTTGAATGGTAATACTTGGTCATTTCTTCCCGATTGGAAAGCGCTGAGAGAGAATCGCTGATTGGATTGCTGGCAAATCGATTAGTCGTTGAACTGAATTTTCCAGAGGAAGTCATGCAGCGACAGACAAAATCAAAGAGCTAATAACAAACCTCGATTAGCTCACTTCCATTAAATCACTTTCATTCGGGCACGAGGCGTCCAGGTGGAATGCCTTTTTTATTTTATTAGAGTTTATGCAACTCAATCGAACGCCTAGCTTCTAAAGGAAGTGTTCAACTTAGAAGCTCGTACGTGCCGCCGCGCTCTAACGCTCTTTGGTAAGCTGGGCGAGCATGGATACGATCGAGAAAATTCATCAGCTTCGGTCGGCTCACATCTAGGTCTGCCCGCGCGGTAGCCGCTTCGATTGGGAAACTCATCTGGATATCAGCAGCGGTAAATTCATTGCCAGCAAACCATGTACTTTTCTCAAGTTCCGCCTCCAAGTAGTTCAGATGCAGCGCAATCTGAGGTTCGATGTACGAGCTTTTAGTCTGCCTTGAAATTGCTTGAGCGATCGGACGCACAAAAAAGGGCATCGGACGCTTCTCGATTTGATTGAAGATCAGCTTCAATACCAGAGGCGGCATCGCCGAGCCTTCTGCGTAGTGCAGCCAGTAGGTGTACCGCAGCCGCTCCGGGGTACCAGGCATGGGAACGAGCCTGCCTTCGCCATAGCGATCGACCAAGTACTCGATGATCGCGCCAGACTCAGCCAAGGTCAGATCACCATCAGTGATGACGGGCGACTTGCCGAGAGGATGCACCTCGCGCAGTGATGCTGGCGCAAGCAGAGTGTTTGGGTCGCGATCGTAGCGCTTGACTTCATACGTTAGTCCAAGTTCTTCTAGTAGCCAGAGTACTCGTTGGGAGCGAGAGTTATTCAGATGGTGGACGATGATCATCAGACCTTTACTCTTACAGTTATAGGTATGCCTTTGCACTGTAGCGGTTTTCCCTGAACATCTGCTTAGAGGGTTACGGTTTCTCGTATGATTAAAAGATGCGATTTTTTTCAAGATTTTTAGCCGCAACGCTGGCGATCGTTCTCTTACCTGCAATCATGGTTATGGCTCAGTCTGACGCCATTCTTCCTGGAGAAAACCTCGTCGTTGAGGGGATTCCAGCCATTCCGTCGTCTCTGACGGAAACCGTTGAGCGTTACACCCAATTTCGGTTTGCGAGTTTATTAAGTTGGCATCCAACGCGACGAGAGATGCTGATTTCAACTCGTTTTGGCGATGTACCGCAAGTGCATCGGGTCAAGTTTCCGTTGAGCAGTCGTCAACAGATTACGTTTTTCTCGGAACCTGTGGATGGAGCTAGCTTTCAGCCGACCCAAGGAGATTACTTTGTCTTTAGCAAAGATGTAGGGGGTAATGAATTTAATCAGAACTACCGCTATGACGTAGCTTCGGGCAATGTGACGCTGCTCACAGACGGCAAATCTCGCAATAGCGGTGGCGTGTGGTCGAATAAGGGCGATCGCATGGTCTATACCTCGACTCGGCGGAATGGAAAAGATGCAGAT
This sequence comes from Myxacorys chilensis, assembly GCF_059505265.1. Taxonomy (NCBI): domain Bacteria; kingdom Bacillati; phylum Cyanobacteriota; class Cyanophyceae; order Leptolyngbyales; family Leptolyngbyaceae; genus Myxacorys; species Myxacorys chilensis. Next base: position 72,703 of record NZ_JCACKG010000159.1, read on the forward strand.
TTTTACGTAATTAATCCTCAGACTGCAAAAGCTTCGGCTGCGCCGGCCCCGGAGGATCGCCTGTTAGCTCAAGTTGAAAGTGGCGGTTGGGGAGCTGCCGACTGGTCGCCCGATGATCAGAAAATACTGGTTCAAGAGTATATTTCTGCGACAGAAAGCAACCTTTGGATCATTGATGCGACTTCGGGCGAAAAGAAGCTGACTACTCCAAAAACTGGAAACAGCAAGGTTTCTTATGAAGCAGGAGCTTTTAGCAAAGACGGAAAAGGACTTTATGTGATCACCGATCGCGAGTCTGAATTCCTCCGATTAGCGTATGTTGATCTTGCAACGCAGAAGCACACCTACCTAACCAGTCAGATTCCGTGGGACGTTGAGGAATTTGATCTTTCAGATGATGGAAAGTTACTTGCCTTTGTCACGAATGAAGATGGGGCGAGCGTGCTGCACTTGCTTGACACCGCAACAGGTAAGGAGAAAGCACTCCCCAAGCTCCCGATTGGGCAAGTGAGCGGTATCTTATGGCATCCTAATAACCAGGATTTAGGCTTCACGTTGGTCGCGGCGCGATCGACTGCCGATGTCTATTCGCTCAACGTGACCGATAACAAGATTGAACGCTGGACAGAGAGCGAAACCGGAGGACTCAACACGGCAAACTTCTCAGAACCAGAACTTGTTCGCTGGAAGAGTTTTGATGGCAAAACGATTTCTGGGTTTCTCTATCGTCCGCCTGCCAAATTCACAGGTAAGCGTCCTGTGATTGTCAATATTCATGGCGGCCCAGAAAGTCAGTTTCGTCCGAGTTTCTTAGGGCGACTCAACTACTATCTCAATGAGTTAGGGGTTGCGATCGTATTTCCTAACGTTCGGGGTTCTACAGGCTACGGCAAAACGTTTGTCGATCTCGACAATGGATTTCGACGAGAAGATTCGGTGAAAGATATCGGGGCGCTGCTCGATTGGATTGCGACTCAGCCGACTTTAGACAAAGACCGCATTCTGGTGACAGGCGGAAGCTACGGCGGATATATGTCATTAGCCGTCGCGACTAAGTATAGCGATCGCATTCGTGCTGCGATCGACATCGTGGGAATCTCGAATTTTGTCAGCTTCTTAGAGCGGACAGAAAGCTACCGTCGTGACTTGCGACGAGTGGAGTATGGCGATGAACGCGACCCAAAAATGCGAGAGTTTTTGCAGAAGATCTCGCCGTTGAATAATGCCAGCCAAATCAAGAAGCCGTTATTTGTGGTGCATGGGCAGAATGATCCGCGTGTACCGCTAAATGAAGCTCAGCAAATTGTGAAAACCGTTCGGAATAATAAGGTTCCGGTTTGGTATCTCATGGCAAAAGATGAGGGACATGGATTTAGCAAGAAGAAGAATGTGGATTTTCAGTTCTATGCAACGGTAATGTACCTGCGAGAAACCTTGCTGAAGTAGGGCAGCCGAGTTGCCTCTTGAAGCATCCAGTAGAGCCATCTAGACCCGTCTATTGTCTTAACTGCCGAATCTGACGGGTCTCTTCTAAGCTGCCTTCAAAATCTTCTTCACTTAACCGTCGTACATAGTTCACTTTAATTTCTTCTAGCAGATCTGTTGCAAGCGATTGCAGTTCCTGAACGGATTGCTCGCGCTGCAATTCGGTTGAAAAGGTCTGTCCGAAGTTCTTCACGAGTTTAGTGACTAATTCTGCTCCGGCTTTATCTTCTAATGCCATAACGATCGCACCGTACACGCCTTGAGTGACCTCTGTAACTAGCCGCTCATTGATTTGACGCGGCACGTCACCCACAAGCGGAACGGCTTTGAGCGCTTGATAAGCAGGAGACTGACTCAGAATCATCTCGATATTGTGGCGCATCAGCGCTTCGAGATCCGGCCTAATTTTGGGAAGGACGCTGTACACCGTTGTCTGTAACAAGTGAGTCGCTAAATCTTGTATCTCATCGCGCTGGTTCAGGTCGATGTAAGGACGTTTGGCAGATTCCACCAGCCAACGCGACACTTCTCCCCGCGCGATCGCGTCTTTCAGGCGATTGATCACTTGGATCACAACGACTTCTGCGATATCTTCTGAAATATTGGCAACAAAGCCTTGGCTCGCTTGAACTCGAATTCGGGAGAAGTTAAGAAATCCAGCATGTTCTAGGCGTATCGCGACGGGAATCACGCGCAAAAACCGCCAAAACGGAAGCAGCAGAAAGATGTCGTACCATCGCCACAGCATGGCATCGAACCAACCCAAGCTTTTGAACCGGCGGCTGAGGTAAAACGTCCGCGCCAGAAACTCTAACCCAAACAGTGCGATAAACGGCGCATCGATCAACCAAAACCAATCGGTAAATTCGCCATTCTCGCCAATGGTTCGATAATAGTTAGAGGCGATCAACGGGCGGATGTTCTGATCAAAAAATTGCAGTTCCGAATCGACGCCTTTTTTCGCCAAATAACTTTGGCTCCAAAATACAGCAAAGGCTTGGCGGGACGATTCGTTACGCCGTTGCCCAAAGATGCGATCGCGCATCCGATTTTTGATTTTCTCTAACGTTCCAGATTTGTTTGCAACTGCAAACGGATTGCTTTGAATCAGTTCATCACTGCGATCGCGTAATTCCTGCAAGCGAGTCCGCACTGCTGTAGATTGCGGTCCGCCTTGCTGAAGGTCTTGCTCTAGCCGATTCACCGTTTCTAAATAGGCTTCTGTGTCTCGATGGGGTTCAATTCCTTTCACACGGTCATAACGCTGTACCAGAACAGGAACATGGCGGAACCAGAAATCTCGCCACGGGATATAAGTACTATCAAGTACGACTAAGCCAAGATTGGTAAGAGCCGCGATCGCCATTACTCTTTCAAACCAAAGATTCTTGCGGCGAGAAGGACTGATCGCGATGGGTCGAACACGAGCCATAGGAGCGAGACACAAAGAGAGTATAGGCTCTAGAGTACAAGGTACTCAGTATCATTTGTCAGATTATAAAGTCGGATTATTAGGTAGAGAAACAGAATGAATTACATTCCTCATGCAAAAACCTCCAATTTCTTCGAGAAATCGGAGGTTTAGATATACGTTTTTTGGGTTCACCGACTTATAAGTTGTCAGATTTCTGAACGTCTACTGAAAAAGCATTCTGTTTAGCATTTTTAGTCGCCTTCTGAGTATCAGATTCGCATACTGAACCAGTTAGAGCAATGACCAGATTTCCCTTGTTCGTGTAGCAGGTGTAATCGGAAGACACTACGGTTCTTGTAGAAGTACGATCTGCGCTGATCACTTGCGAGAAACTGCTCAATGCGCCTGTTAGAAGAGAAGCTAAAACTAGCGTTTTCAACATACGGTTAGAGAGGAGGTGTACTTCTTCAGAGTTGACCAATCCTCATGAAGTAATGCTGGGTTAACACCTCCAATCAATAAATTTTTAATGAAGATTAGCTGAGAATAGCCGTCTGTTGAATCACACTTTGCGCTCTTAGGTGCGCTCACCTAACTGAATCAAGCCCATCTTGCCGCGATCGCTCTAGGGCGCTTAGGAGATAGGAGAATCTCTCATACACAGAGCCACTGGAGAAAAGTAGAGCGCCTTGAAGAAAACGGCTCTGAGTAGAGATAATTTTTTGTCTCTGTCAAAACTCTAAAGCTATCCTTTGAAAAAAGGCAGTGTTTATACGTATTCTTCACGCTTTTTTCATGAGTAAACTAATTTTTTCATGAGTAAGGCAAAAGAAATACGGTATTCATAAACAGTTAATAAATATCGTAGGAGCATTATTTTCCACGCGATCGTAGACAACAGGCTAAACCAAATAGACCACTTCAATTCAACGCAGAAAATGCCGCCTTTATTAGCAGTGCTTCATCAATAGCCTTTATCCTAAATAGAGACACACGATCGCGGATAACAATGACAGATCTCCAACCAATACAGGTGCTGGGCGGCGGATTAGCAGGCACAGAAGCCGCTTGGCAAATTGCTCAAGCAGGCGTTCCGGTGATTTTGCACGAGATGCGCCCTCTGATGCAAAGCCCAGCTCATCACAGCGAACATTTAGCAGAATTAGTGTGCAGTAACTCTTTTGGGGCGCAAGCTACTGATCGGTCTTCGGGTCTACTCCACGAAGAACTGCGGCGGTTGGGGTCGATTGTAATTAGCAAAGCCGATGAGCATCAGGTTCCGGCAGGAGGAGCGCTGGCAGTCGATCGGGCAGTGTTTAGCCAAAATTTGACTGAAACGCTTTTTTGCCATCCGCTGATTGAATTGCGTCGAGGGGAAGTAACAGAGATTCCAGCCGAAGGTATTGTGGTTCTCACGACAGGACCGCTTACTACGCCTGCCCTAGCCGATGATCTTCAAAGATTTACGGGCATGGAATATATGAGTTTCTTTGATGCGGCAAGTCCAATTATCGTCGGGGAGTCGATTAATTTTGAGACGGCATTTTTAGCCTCTCGCTACGATCGCGGGGAAGCCGCTTATCTCAATTGTCCGCTAGACAAAGACCAGTACTTGCACTTTTGGCAGGAATTGTGCAAGGCAGAACAAGCCGAACTGAAGGACTTTGAGCGAGAAACCGCAAAGTTTTTTGAAGCGTGTTTGCCCATCGAGGAAATGGCGCGGCGGGGTGAAGATACGATGCGCTATGGTCCAATGAAGCCTGTTGGGCTGTTTGACGCCCGTAAAGGCGATTTTCGGGCTGCAGAAAATAAGATTCATCGTCCCTATGCGGTGGTGCAATTGCGGCAAGAAGACAAAGCGGGTCAACTTTGGAACATGGTTGGCTTCCAAACGAATTTACGATGGGGCGAACAAAAGCGGGTGTTCAAACTCATTCCTGGATTGGAGAACGCTGAGTTTGTCAGAATGGGCGTCATGCATCGCAACACATTTATCAATTCGCCAGAATTGCTATCGCCAACGCTACAGTTTAAGCAGCGACCAACGCTATTGGCTGCCGGACAGATTAGCGGGACAGAAGGATATACCGCCGCTTCAGCCGGAGGTTGGTTAGCGGGGACGAATGCGGCACGGTTGGCACTAGGGCTGCCAACTGTGGAGCTTCCCGCAACGACCATGATGGGCGCATTGTTTGATTTCATCAGTTCTGCGGCTCCAAAAACCTTTCAACCCATGCCCCCGAACTTTGGAATTTTGCCCGCATTACCGCAGAAGATTCGTAACAAGCAAGAACGGTATGGTCAGTATCGCGATCGCGCTTTTGCCGATCTCTCATCTTGGGCAGCGATGCATCGCATTTCTTATCATCAGATGGCATTGGTCGGGTAGCAAGGTGCCTATTAAACGCCTTATCGCACCGACGCTAAGATAAGGCGATCGCTTCACTCTCTAATGCCTACTTTCCCGCATTCTTTTGTTGCCGACAAAAATTCTGCCGACACTCACCGTTGCCCGCCTTCAATCGAAACCAAATTCAATTTTTGGATGTTTGCAGGCTAAGCCGTTTCGGTTCTAGTTCTCAGCATTTGAGATTGTCGAATTGGAATTTCAATCGCAAACTCTGTGCCGCGATTGGGCTGAGAAGCACACTTCAAATCGCCATTATGACCTTCAGTAATAATCTGATAACTGATAGACAGCCCTAAACCTGTTCCTTTGCCCACTGGTTTAGTGGTGAAAAAGGGATCAAAAATGCGCGATCGCACTCGGTCAAGTAGACCTATTCCATTGTCTTTAATCCGAATGCTAATTCGACTCGTATTTACCACGGTGGTACGAATCTGAATCGTAGGAGTAATATTATTTCGTGCCGTGATCGATTCTTCTAAAGCATCAATTCCGTTGCTCAAAATATTCATAATCACTTGATTTAGCTGAGCCGGATAGCATTCGACAAGTGGCAATTCGCCATACTGCTTAATGATCTGGATGGCAGGGCGAGCCGACGTTGAATTTAGGCGGTGCTGCAAGATCAGTAAGGTGCTATCGATTCCATCGTGGATATTAACAAACTTGCGTTGAGCCTCATCCAAACGCGAGAAATTGCGTAGTGAAAGAACAATCTCGCAGATTCGCTCAGCTCCACTTTGCATTGAGCGAAGCAGCTTTAATGAATCTTGTCGAACGAAATCTAGATCAAAATCATCAATCAGATCTTGAATCTCAATGCTAGGGTTAGGAACATGCTTTTGGTACAGATCAATCAATTCTAAAATAGTTTGAAAATATTCATCAAGGTGACCAAGATTGCCAGAAATGAAGTTAACAGGATTGTTAATTTCATGAGCGACGCCTGCTACTAATTGCCCCAAACTCGCCATTTTTTCTCCTTGAATCAGGCGAAGTTGCGAGTCTTTTAATTCTGCTAACGCTTGAGCTAATTCAGTTGCTTGTTGTCTTGTTTGCTCCAGTAATTCTGCTTGTTGAAGCGCAATTCCAAGCTGAACGCCAATTTGTGTTAATAAATTCTTCTCATCGGTTGCCCAGCGGCGCGGCTCTGACATTTGATAGGCGACCAGCAATCCCCAAAGCGCTTCGCCCTGCAAAATCGGCACAAAAACCTCGTGACGCGAGTATTGTCCCACTTGAGTATTGGGCAGAAAAATGTCAGCGACCGAGATTTGAGGAGTAATGGTCGGCGTCCAGCCATCGGAGATCGAATCTGCGACAAATTCGCCGCTCCAGTCTTTATAAAATCGGTAGATGGCGACGCGATCGACCTCCAAAAACTGACGGACTTCTTGAGTTGTTGTTTGGAAGATGAAATCGAGATCGAGCGATTGACGAATCTTATCAATCGTTTTGAATAGCGATCGTTGTCGTTCGGCTGTTTTTTCAACCCGTTTGACATACTCGGCTTGCTGAAGCGCAACGCCAAGCTGCGAGCTAATTTGAGTTAGCAACTGAACCTCATCGCTCTGCCAACGTCGAGGCTCAGAGTTTTGAAAAGCGGCAAGCAAGCCCCACAAGTGCTGATCATGATAGATTCCCGCGATCGCGTAGGCACGCGCTTGATAGGTCTTCAACACTTGGCGATAGCAATCGGAGAAGCCAGCTTGGTCAACATCGTGGCACACGCGAACCCGCTCACCTCTTGAAAATCGTCCTCCTTTAGTGTCTTGCAGATGGGAATCGACGATCGGTGGCGTGGCTAACTGCTGCAAGCTACAATCGCTCACATTGTCGCGCAGATGAGAAGATGAAGTCAGGGGATGCACGAGCGAATCCCATTCAGGAGCCATCGATTCTGCCACAAACCGTCCACTCCAATCTGGGTTGAATTGATAGATCACCACGCGATCGGCATTCAATAACTGCTGCACTTCGTAAACTGACGTCTGAAAGATCGTCTCTAGATCGAGCGACTGTCGAATTCGGACAATGGATGCTGTGATCGCACGCTGCCGTTCGACCGCTTTTTCCTGAACTGCCACTTGCGCTAACAGCGCCGATTGAATCTGAACTTGTTTGAAATACTCAGCGTGCTGAAGCGCAACGCCCATCTGTGTGCCAATCTGCGCCAACCAATCAACTTCCAATGGCTGCCAATCGCGAGGAGACGTATTGTGATACGCCGCGATCAAGCCCCACAGACGCTCCCCCACGAGAATCGGCGCAATTGCAAAGGCTTTTGCCTGAAATTGTTCTAACAGTTGGATGTGACAGTCTTTGAGTCCCGCTTGATAGATGTCTGCGATCGCACAGGTTTCGTTGTGAACGTATCGGCCCCCTCCCGTCTCCTGTAAAAATGTATCAGCTACCATTGGCGAACTATCGACCAATGGCTTCCACCCGTCTAAGAGCGACTCCGCTACAAACAAACCACTCCAATCTGGCAAGAATTGATAGATTGCCACCCGCTCGACTTGCAACAGTTTCCGGGCTTCCTCAGTCGCAGTCTGAAAAATGGTGTCTGGATCGAGCGATCGCCGAATCACATCAATTGTTTTTGCCAGTGCCCGTTCGCGTTCTGCGGCACTCGCAAGCCGGATGGCTTGGGCTTGCACTTGTGTTAAATGCTCGGCTTGAGTAATGGCGGTTCCCAAATGCTGCGCGATTTGACCGACAAACTCGACTTCTGAATCTTCCCAGTTTCGTGCTTGCTGACAGTCATGAATACATAACAATCCCCATAGCGTTTCCCCTTTAAGTAAGGGAGCTACCACATTCGCCCGGACTTGAAACTGCTCTAGAATTTTGAGATAGCAGTCTTGGTATTGCCCTGCATGAATATCTGCGATCGCGTGAATCTGCCCCTGCTGATAAAGCGGTGCAAACCGTTCACTAAAGCGATGATCCTGCACCCTATGTTGCATTGCCGATACCCACGGCGCAGCAACATCTTCAGATACAAATTCACCTTCCCAATTTTGTTCTGGGTAGAACCGAAAGATAGCCACGCGATCGACCTTCAGCCATTGTCGAACTTCCGTCACCGTTGTTTTGAAAATCGTGTCGAGATCAAGTGATTCTCGGATTCTCGCAATCACGTCAGCTAACGCTTTCTGCTGGTCTGTCTCAGTTTGAACGGTTGAAGAACTTGGGTTTGAGGTGCTGATTGGGTGAGTCATGTTATGCATGGCTTGGGAAGCTATGTTATGAAGACCGCTCAAGCAGAAAGAGGTAGAAAGAGACACTACCTTAGCCCTACTTTCTGTGAGAAAAATCTTCACTCAAAATGCCCAACCACTTTTCAGCCCTAACCTACCCTTAGACTGATTTACAAAGTAAATTCCTAGATATTTTTTTGTGAATTTGCCTAGAAACTCAAGTTACAAATACTTGAATAGCTAAGCATCAAATCCTAAATGGCGGTATCAGAGATCGTTAAGGATTTCATACCGCCCTGATCTCACTGACTTCTAAATGAAATTCCCCCGGATGGAATTTAGGGTTGAGTGCTCCGTCGTACTCAAATTTGCTGAGCATGAGTTGCAGCGATCGCACTCGACTCGAATTCACTGGCATTGCATTTGCCATTGTTTTCGCTCGAAACACAGGAATCAGTTCTGAAAACGAAACTCGAACGTTAATCCACTCGTGCGCCACGGTATCAAACGAGTAAGAGTATCCGATACTGTCCCAACCGTCATCATCGCGCACTAAAAATTTGTAGCGATTGCCGTCGCCCTTAACCCGCAGTTCAATCCCGGTGTAGCCGGACAGATCGATGGCTGGATCAAAATTTCGAGTCCGTACTGAGGCAAACCCGCCGGAGTTGTTAGTTGAGACATTGCCTGCAAATATCGCTTTGCCATTACTCCACTGAAACGAGCTATTGCTGACGCCACCCATGACGACATCGTCCAACGCGCCCCATGTTTTGGAAATATCAGTTGCAGAATTGCTAAAGTCGAACAGAATCCGTTCGTTACCTTGTCCTGTAAGGTCGGCTTGAGGATTAGGACGGGGTTGTATCATTTTTTGAATCCAACTGACAACAGGAATCGCTTCAAAATAGTCTAGCGTTTGAATGAATCTACCGAGATCCCATTTCTGCGTCATGGCTGCGCTTTGGTAGAGAACATCTTCATTTTAGTGAAACGCTCAATTGGAAACCGGATGAATGAAGTACGGAAATACGAATTGAGTTTTATACGTTGTAAGCGCTTGGTGTCCCTACTTGGTTCAACGACTTGAAGCAGTGCAAGGCTTTAGGAAGATGGCGATCGCAGATCCTTGCTCTATTCTTGCTCTAGGCAGTGGGAAGGAACTTTATTTGACGACACTATTTATTTGAAGACGCCATTTATTTGACGACACTATGTTGCAATTTCAGCCCCCTGGATTTGGACAAAAAACCATTCAGACATCGCTCGGCGCGATCGCATACTACACCCCGATCGATTCACCTTGGACATCGGATTCCGCCTCATCTCCGATTGTCTTTCTCCACAGCTTTGGTGGCGGAGCTTCTGCTTACGAATGGTCAAAAGTCTATCCCACATTTGCCAATACACATCGCGTCATTGCACCTGATTTGATTGGTTGGGGAAGCTCAGATCATCCAGCTCGAAATTATCGCGTGGATGATTATTTGACCACGATCGCAGAAGTGATTCAGCAGGTCTCCGAAGAGCCGGTAACGCTAGTTGCTTCGTCGCTGACAGGAGCGATCGCTGTTCGCCTCGCCGTGGAGCGCCCTCAATTAGTTCAGTCGCTCTTTCTTAGCTGTCCGTCCGGGTTTGCGGATTTTGGACAAGATGCAGGGCGCCGAATTCCGTTGCAAGTCATTGGGTTGCCGCTTCTTGATCGCGCGATTTATGCGATTGGCGCAACAACAGAGTTAGCCGTTCGGAACTTTTTGGAGCAATTTCTGTTTGCGAAGCGCAACCGCATCACCGATGAAATGGTTTCAGCCTATCTAGAATCAGCGCGTCAGCCCAATGCAGAATATTCTGCCTTAGCGTTTTTGCGAGGCGATTTGTATTTTGATTTATCAATGTACCTGTCTCAACTGACGATTCCGACCGCGATCGTGTGGGGCGAACAGGCACAGTTTACGTCGATCGATCTAGGTCGTCGTTTAGCGGCCCTAAATCCTCAAGCGATTCAGAGCTTTCAGTCCATTCCTAATGCGGGCGTTTTATCTCATCTGGAGCAGCCCGGTGTCATAGCAGGCTTGTTATTGCAATGGTTGCAATTTCACACCCGATGACTTGAGATGCCCTAGCTTAATATTTTTGCTTCTTTTTTAATACTAAATTTTGCTTCAACCTATTTCTAGGATGGGCGCTTTTAGGCTGCGATCGCCAGTGTAGCGGTTCTTTAGCATCGAAAAAGCTTAGAGATACTGCCATTAGCTATCAAAATTATCAGCGTTTGATCGCGGCACTTAGTCCTTTGACCTGGAAATAAAATAACTAGTTTGTGCCCAAAACTTCATTGGACAAGGGCTTTATACGAACGAACGCCAGGCCGCAACAAAACTTAATCATCAGTTATTGAGAATTTATGTAGATTATTTGAAGTGAACTAATTGAGTCTAGCTCTCAATAGATAAAACACTGTTCGATCTGAATCAACGTTATTGGATTCCCAAAAACGAAAAATCGCCGTAGAGAGAACATGTCTGTCTCTACAGCGATCTGTAACCTAATTAAACGACTTCACTATCGACCAATGACTAAAGTATCGGGCGCAAGGAAGTGGGTAATATGAAATGTACGGTCTTCGGTTGTAAGCAAAATCTTTTCATACAGATAGCGAGTCGCGCGATCGCCCAACGATTCCGCTTGAGCCGCTCGCCGTCTGAGTTCGCCAATGATGGCTTGTTCTGCGCTGAGGTCATGCTCTAACATGACTCGGCAGGAATATACATCATCTGACTCGGGCGTGAAGCAGCATAGCTCAGACAGCTTGCTAAAGCTCACGGCGGGAATGCCACCTAACCCATTGAGCCGCTCACCAATCTCGTGGGCATACTCTTGAGCCTCCTCGTAGCTTTCATTAAAAAACTGATGCAGCGAATAGAACTCTGCTCCTTCGACGACAAGATGTTGCTTTTGGTACTGCAAGTACAACGCTTGAAAACTGGCAAATAGAATATTTAATCCTTCGCAAACTGGCTCAGTCGTTGAGCGCTCTAGCAAGACCGGATTGTCTACAATCTGTCCGAAAGGACGAACTAGCATCTGAGCATCAACCATGGGGTTCTCCTGTGAATATGTTTCCTTAACGTGTTTCCTTAAGTGTTCTCTTAACGTGTTCTCCGTTCAGCAGGACTCAGCAAGGGATAGACATAGTATTCAGTAACTTTGTACCGCTACACGCCTCTATAAACGATTGAGCCATGTTTTCTATTAAAAAGCAAGCGAGAAAAGCGGCTTGCCAAGCCACAGTTGAGAGGAGTTTTTAATACTGAAATTGTAACAATTTCTACTTTGAGATAACGATTAAGTTCCGAATGGTTGTGCTGCCCAATTTAGAGATGAAATGTCCTCACTGTTACTCTGAGCAAACTAGTAAAAATGGTCACCGTCGGGGAAAACAATCTTATCTTTGCAAACATTGCGGACGGCAGTTTGTCGAGTCTTATTCATCTAGAGGTTACTCTGAAGATGCTAAACAGATCTGCTTAAAAATGTATTGTGATGGGGCTGGGTTGAGAGCGATCGAGCGAGCGACAGGAATCAGCCATAACACAGTAAGTAACTGGGTTAAGCAAGCAGGGTTAACTCTCCGAGAACCATCTGCGGGAGACGACTTAGAAGAGAATTTAGGCTCTCGCTCTTCCAATTTCCAAATCAATAGTAGAGTTTGAAAAATAGCTTAGATTCTTTAACTTATGCAGCTTGAAAAGCTGAACTAACGATATCTTCAAACCTGAATTGATAGCAGAAAATTCATCATTACATCATTTAGCACCCTCATAAAAATCTGACCAGACAAGTTGAATACTATTGCAACTCTTTGTAATCTGTGAGTACCCCCGTGAATTTAGAAAATTCCCCTTACCTATCGAGTGCGATCGTCGAAATTCAGTGTGACGATCGCTGGCAAGTTTACTTTCGACTACAAGAATTAGACGTGCAGTGCTGGTGCGCGGCTCATCAACCCTTGACCGTGCGCGTGGATAGCGCGATCGCACTGATTCACGTCTGGAGCGTGGTGAAGCAAACCGAGGCGCGATCGCAGCTCATTGAATGGTTAGAGGCGTGTTGGTGCGATTAGCGCAATTAGCACATTCAAAAATGTCCCCTAAAGCCGTAGACTGAAGGATGCTATTGAACGTGATTTTGGGCTGAGCGACCTGTGCGAAAAGTTATCATTGCTGGCAATTGGAAGATGTTTAAAACTCAATCGGAGACAATTGAGTTTTTACAGGGTTTTTTGCCCCAACTAGACACCACTCCTGACGATCGAGACATTGTGTTGTGCGCTCCGTTCACCGATTTGGGAACGTTGTCTAGAAATTTGCATGGTAGCCGCATTCAGATCGGCGCTCAGAACGTCCACTGGGCAGAGTCGGGAGCGTTTACGGGCGAGATTTCTGCCGCCATGCTTATTGAATTGAGCGTCCGCTATGTGGTGATTGGGCACAGTGAGCGCCGACAGTTTTTTGGCGAAACTGACGAAACGGTAAACCAGCGGCTCAAGGCGGCGCAAAAAGCGGGTCTCATTCCTATCCTGTGTGTGGGCGAAAGCAAGCAGCAGCGAGACGCCGGAGAAACGGAATCGGTGATCTTCAAGCAGTTAGAAAAAGGGTTAGTCGGCATCGATCAGCAGAATTTAGTGATTGCCTATGAACCTATTTGGGCGATCGGTACGGGGGACACCTGTGCATCGGACGAGGCAAATCGCGTTGTTGGTCTGATTCGGAAGCAGTTGAGCAACCCAAACATCACAATTCAATATGGTGGCTCGGTTAAGCCTGACAACATTGATGAGATCATGATGCAACCAGAAATTGACGGAGCACTAGTGGGAGGCGCAAGCTTAAACCCGCAAGATTTCGCGAAGCTAGTCAATTATGGCAAGATCTAGTTGAAGGTGTGGTAGCGGATTTGGTAACAGATGCAGAGGTAGCGATCGCCCTCCAGCAACAGTTTGCAAAGGACAACAGATAATAGCGAGACGTTTCCTTATCCAAATCGATAGCCAAATCCTCGAACCGTAATAATGTACTGCGGGCTGCTAGGCTCGATTTCTAACTTTTCGCGCAGCCATCGGATGTGAACATCCACTGTTTTTGAATCGCCCAAGTAACTGATTCCCCAGACTCGTTCTAGAAGTTCTTCGCGGGCAAAGACACGCCGGGGAGTTTGCATAAATAGTTCGAGCAGCGAGAACTCTTTAGGAGAAAGACTGATTTCTTCACCGCGAACTGTGACTCGAAATTCTTGCAGATAGAGAACAATGTCTTGAAACTGAAGCACAGGAGAAGCTTGAGCGCTAGGTTGAGATTGACGACGCAACAGCGCCCGACAACGGGCAACTAATTCCCGCAACCCAAATGGTTTTGTGAGATAGTCATCCGCCCCAACTTCCAGCCCTACCACAATATCAGTTTCGCTTCCTCTAGCACTCAAAATCAGAATGGGCATTGTGTTCCCCTCTTGCCGTATCAATCGGCACAGATCCAACCCCCCAGTGTAAGGAATCATCAGATCCAGGATCAGCAAATCGATTGTGGGGATAGCAGATGCGGTTTGCGATTCACCTTGCGAAGTCCTAGAGGAGCGTTGAAGGAGTTGAAGAGCTTGACGACCATCTTTGGCAGTCAGGACTTGATAGCCTTCTTGAGTGAGGGCAAGGGTAACGGGTTCGAGAATCAAAGGTTCATCGTCAACGACTAAAATGCAAGCAAGATAGGGAGTTTCGGACAGTTGCATACAGGCGCTCGTAACAGCAATTCTCGCATCTCAGAACTTTAAAATTCCAGCATTAACTAATGCTCTTTGTTGACATAGAGACACCTGTTAAAAGCTTCCTACCTTTTCTTCTAGCGAGAAGACAGTAGGATTTGAACGTTCAAGGATTGCTGAGTTGTCGTGCAATACTGCTTATGTAGCCTACTGTTCTCAAGCCAGCTTCCTCAGGAAATAGGCTTGTGGTAGTAAGGCTGTCGGCATGTTGCCCGATGCGTGAACCACCTCTAGAATACGTGTCGCGCCGTTCACTCAGGTTAAGGTTATTTAAAAAATAGATTAAGCCTTCGCTTCAACAAAACAGATTAAGCTTTCGCTTCAACCAAATCGCCCTTCAATATAGTCGCGCGTCCGAGAATGGGTTGCAGACCCAAAAATTTTAGCAGTTGAGTCCAGTTCAATTAACCGCCCCACTTGGCTTTCGTCCGTGCTGAAAAAGGCAGTGTAGTCTGAGATGCGAGCCGCTTGCTGCATGTTATGAGTGACAATGACGATCGTCAACTCCTGCTGTAAGGAGCGAATCAGTTCTTCAATTTTGAGGGTTGCGATCGGATCGAGGGCAGAACACGGCTCGTCCATCAGCAAGACTCGTGGTTTTACCGCTAACGCCCGCGCAATGCACAATCGCTGCTGCTGCCCGCCCGACAAGCTTAATGCCGATTTCTTCAGACTATCTTTGACCTCATTCCACAAGGCGGCATCGCTGAGTGCTGACTCAACCACATCATCCAACACAGCGCGAGACGGACGACTAAACACCCGCACACCATAAGCCACATTATCGTAAATGCTAGTTGGAAATGGGTTGGGCTTTTGAAACACCATTCCGATTTGACGTCTTAAGCGATTGAGGTTGACTCGCTGACTGTAAATGTTTTGTCCAAAAAATTGAATCTCGCCCTTGACTCGCATGTTGCTTTCGAGTTCACCAATGCGGTTAAGTACTTTGATAAAGGTTGATTTACCGCATCCGGACGGGCCGATAATTGCGGTTACTTGTCCTGGGTAAACGTCAATTGAGACCTCTTCAAGAACTTGGCGATTTCCGTAGTAAACATCTACACTGCGAGCGCAAAGTGCTAGATCCGATTCGGAAGATGTGGCGAGACTAGGGGTTGGAGAGTTGGGGGATGACATGGGAGAGAGAAGATCAGGGATGAAGAATGAAGAGGTAAGTTATGCGACTAGCGCAGAGCGCAGCTTCAGAAGAACCACACATGTCGTTAACGTATGTTGTTAACGCTTGCGGGTGATCAGTCGCGAGAGCAGATTGGTGAGTAGCACCATTCCGAGCAGCACAACCGACGCCGTCCACGCCAACTGAGTTTGTTCGGGAAAGGGAGAGCCAGAGTAGTTGTAGATCATGACGGACAGCGACGGAGTTGGATTGAGAATATTTTCGATCCAGCTTTGACTAAAGAGGGCGGTGAATAGCAACGGCGCAGTTTCTCCAGAAACACGAGCAACGGCAAGTAAAACGCCAGTTGTGATACTTGGTAATGCTGATGCTAATACAATTTTGAATGTTGTTTGGATCGAGTTTGCACCCAGCGCGGCAGACGCGAAACGTTGCTGTTGAGGAACAAGCTTCAATGCTTCTTCGATCGACAGCACTACAATCGGTAACATGATCACTGCCAGTGCAAATGCACCTGCTAACGCCGAGAATCCTTTGTAGTTAAACAGAGTGGCTAATACAATAACGGCGTAGGCAAAAACGCCAACGACAATCGATGGAACCGCGCTAAGAATTGACATCACAAATCGAACAATCGTTGCTGTCGCACTTGTTTTACCAATTTCGGACAAGTAGATTGCCGTGAGAATTCCCAACGGAACGCTGAGCAAGGCTGCGATCGCGACCATTAAAACAGTGCCTTGAATCGCATTGCCAAAGCCACTCGGAACTCCGGTTTCCCCGGCGGGTGCTGGCAATGAGGTAAACACCTCCCATTTCAGCCCCGGCAACCCTTGGCGGAAGATCTCAAACAGAATTGAGAGCAGCGCCATTAAAGCGAGAGCCGTTGAGAGGACTGCGATCGCGCTCATCCCGTAGCTAAACAGAGTGCGTCCAAGCGGAAGCGGCTTCGTCAGTTGTCGATCGAAAAAAGCCATGGCTACTGATGTTTAAATCCAAATATTTTTACAATAAACATCGCTAAGACATTAACCGCTAATGTCAGTGCAAACAGAATTAACGATAAATACATTAATGCACCAATATGCAGTTCATCTAATGCTTCGGGAAACTGATTGGCGAGAATAGCAGGAATCGTATTTCCAGAATCGAGCAATGAGGCGCTAATCAGATCAGAGTTGCCAATCACCATTGTCACTGCCATTGTTTCCCCTAATGCCCGTCCCAATCCCAAAATGACGGCTCCGGCAATACCAGACAGACTTGCTGGCAGCAGAACGGTGAAGATCATTTCCCAACAAGTCGCCCCAAGGGACATAGAAGCGGTGCGAAGATCGGACGGAAAGGACGCCATGACATCGCGGCTGATCGCCGCGATCGTTGGCAGAATCATAATGGCTAAAATGACACCTGCCACGAGCATACTAGGCCCAAAGGTTTCGGTACTAAAGAGCGGAATCCAACCGAATTGATTGTGCAACCAAAGCTGAATTGGCTTGAGAACGGGAATCAACACAAAAATTCCCCAAAGTCCAACAATGACGCTGGGAATCGAGGCGATCAGTTCAACTAAAAATCCGAGCGGCGATCGCACCCAAGCGGGCAAGAACTTTTCACTCGTGACAATGGCAACAAAAATTCCGATCGGAACGGCGAAGAACAGCGCGATCGCAGATGACACAACCGTGCCGTACAGATACGTTAGTGCCCCAAACTGGAGTTGACTAACATCCCAATCTTGACTTGTCAAAAACGCTGCACCAAAGGTTTTAATGGCGGGGAATGCTTGTTTGAAAATGACGCTGCCCATCCAAAATAGGAGCGCGATCGCGGCAAGTGCAATGATCTGGAGAAACCAGGCAAAACTGCGATCGAGCCAAGCTGTGTCTCCACCCACAATCGATTCTGATTTAAGCGATTCTGATTCAAGAAATTCTGACTGAGCTTTGGAAGAATTCATCAGGTGACGGGTCAGTAGAAAAAGAAAAGGGGCATCTGTACAGAAGTGCCCCCCGACAGGGTGTGAAATCTAAACAACACGTTAGGAAGGCGATTAGAAAAAGGGCTGCCGTCGATCGCCATGGGGAGACAAGTAAAGGACTATAACCCCAATCGTCCTCTACCAGCCTGCTTTAGAGCAATTCGCCCGAAGCGCTCTAAAGGAACGGCGTCAGCCCTCACAGGTGTGATCGGGCTTCTTACTTCACTTCGCTCTGAACTTGCTGAAGCGCCCGATTTGCCGTCTCAGCAGGAATGCGGGTGAAGTCGAGAGAAGCGTTAACTTCTTGTCCTTCTGTTAAGACATACTGCACCCACTTCTTAACGGCGTCTGCCTTCTGGGGATCGTCGTATTTCTTGTAAACCATCATCCAAGTCAAGCCTGTGATGGGGTAGCCGTCGACAGGATCACCCTCAAACACGCGGAAATTATCTGGAAAAGTGATCGACGAAAGTGCTTTATTCGTGTTCTCAAGCGATGGGGTGAGGTACTCGTTTTTCTTATTTTGCACCGCTGCGATCGCCAAATTATTCTGCTTGGCGTAAGCATACTCAACGTAGCCAACTGATCCGGGTGTTTTCTGAACGAGAGCCGCAACGCCAGGATTTCCGCGACCTTTGAGCGGATTGGTTGTCCAGCGAGGAGCCGTTCCTACACCCACGCGACCTTTGAAGTAAGGGCTAATGGAACTGAGATGATTGGTAAAGATAAACGTTGTGCCGCTCCCATCTGCCCGCACCACAGATTTGATAGGAGAGTCTGGAAGATTCACGCCAGGATTGTCTTGAGCAATCTTAGGATCGTTCCACTTGGTGATGCGCCCTGCAAAAATTTCAGGCAAGACTTGACGAGAGAGCTTGAGGTTAGAGACACCCGGGAGATTGTAAACCGGAGTAACCGCGCCGCCAGCCGTCGGTACAAGAATCACACCGCGCGAGACTTTACTGATATCTTCGTCGGTCATAGCGGCATCGCTACCGCCAAAATCTACAACTCCTGCGATCGTTTGACGAATTCCGCCACCGCTCCCGATCGCTTGATAATTTACCGTGATATCGGGATTCTTTTTCTTAAATTCGGAAATGTACTTTTCGTACAGCAACGCCGGAAATGTTGCTCCGGCTCCATTCACCGGGATGGCTTGAGCAATGGCAGTCAAGATGGGGCTGAGCGCGATCGCGGCTGTTACCGCAGAAGCAGTGATAGCGCGACGTACAACGGATGCAGAGAGTGTCATTGTCATCAAAAACCGATATACGGCAATTCAGGTAACAACGACAACAGTACAACTACAGGAGTTAAGCGAAGACAAACAAATTGATAACAACTGATTAAAAGAAGTTAAATCTTTGATTAAGAGAACTAAAACGCTAACTAGAATCAGCAATTCATAACGAAGTATGGCAAAAATGATTTGCTATGAGATCTAACTGTGGGTACAAAGTGATCTAATATGGAGGTCGACCGCAGTAACGATAGAGCCAACCAATTAAACAATCATTAAAGCAATCCAGCGCGATGATGAAACCATCCTTACCTGCGATCCCCCCTTCTATTCAAGCGTTGGTTAGACCGATGCTATTTGTGGCACTAGGACTTCATGCGTTGATTCTTTTTGTGCCGTTACCAAAAGAGCAGCAGAAGCCGCCAGAGAACAAAGAAGCACCCGTTAAGATCACTCAGCTTCCGACAACGAAAGCGAATTCTCAACCTAAACTGCCTAAGGCAACGCTCGCAAAACCCAACAAGCCAACGCTGCCTAAAATTAATCGCGTCAGCCCAAATTCAGTCGTTCAAAAGTCAGCCACTCAGCCGCGATCGGACGAGGTGAAAACCGCAGATCGTACACCCGCTAAAAGCCAGCCGCTGAATAAAACACCAGCGATCGCGACATCGTTTGCTGATTTTCCTCAGTATCAACCCTCTACGCCCGATTGTTTTGAAAAAGGGTTGGGCGAAAACTGCCGTGTGGCAACCGCCGCTTTAACCACCGTTGAGAGCTTCTATCAATCGGCTCCCAAAGCCAAAGGATTTACAGTGACGCCCGCAGAAAATGGCGCGGGCACAAAAATATTCAGCGTCACGGCTAAAAGCGGTGAAACTCGCTATCTCAGCTTATTTAGCGATGAGCCAACCACCGTGATTTTGCTCTCTAGCGAGAAGATTACAGACTTGGCTAGTTTGAAGGGATCGGTTAGTCCTCCAGCCGACTATGTTGAACTGTTGGCGACGGTTTTACCGGAAGGCGATCGCTCAGACAATCCAGCAAATAACGCTAATCCAGAGCAGTTTGGTCAGCCGCAGATGTTTTATAACGTTGTGGACGAGGCAGAACTCCAGAAGGGAACGATTCCTGAGTTGCGTCCGGGAATTGACACCTCACCCAAACTTGCCCTCGGACAAGCTCCAGCAACCTTCTATAGCGCCACGCTAGAACCAGAGTTGAAAGGCATATTTGATGAGGCTGCGAAACAAGGGCAATACGGTGGCGGCGACCTCTACCGCTTGAAAAAAGGCAGCACAACCATCTACCTCAATCTCATTCCAGTGAAAGGACAGGAAGGCACGATCGTAGTAACTTGGCTCAAAGATCCGACAAAAGGATAGACCTAAGAAAACCGCAGAAACCTCGGTATAGGTCTCTGCGGCAACAGGTGGTCAAACTAAAAGGGGATGCGGTTTACTCGATCGCTAGCGAGATGCGATCGCTGCCAATATCTCGCAGTACTCCCAGCGTCTGCACAACTTTCTCGTAGGGAAGTGACTTGTCTGCCTTGAGAATAATATTGCCCTTCGGATTTTTTTGAAAATAACCAACGACTTGCTGAGCAATCTGAGTATCGTTGGCTGTAGTGGTGTCAATCATGACTTGCCCTTGTCTGGTTATGCCAATCACCAAAGGATCGGGAGGCGTTTCCTGGTTAACTCCCTTCTCTGCACTCGGCAGCGATGCATCAACCGATTGAAATTTGGTTAACGACATCGACACTACAATAAAGAACGTCAGAATCGTCAGAATCACGTCCATCATTGGAAGGAGATTCAATTCTGGCATTTGAGAGCTGCGACTTTGAGCTTTAAACTTCATAGCTATCCTCGAAAGGAAACTTCAGGAGCAGCGGCACGCTCGATTTCATCTAAAAATGGCTCATACCAAACTTGGCGATAAATGAGTTCTAGCTCACCGCCGACTTTTGAGAAATATTCAACTTGCTGAGCTTGCAGCGTCACAGAGATCCGAAAAACGCACAGTGCTAGAATCGCCACGACCATACCAACTGCGGTTGACGTGAGAGATTCGCCGATCCCCGCCGCCGCTTTTGTCGTGTCTGCTGAGCCACCCCCACCGCCAATGTTGAGGTTATTAAACGTGAGGATGAGACCTGTCACTGTTCCCAACAGCCCCAAGAGCGGCGCGAGGGCAACCACAGTTTCTAGTAACTTGTCACCCTTTCGCATTTTGGCAAATTCTTCATCGCCTGCCGTCTCCATCGCCAGGCGAAAGGTTTCCGGCGTTGGCTGCTTGAGCTTGAGGGGCGCTAACAGAAATCGACCGAGTGGCATCGATTTTGAGCGTACTGCGATCGCACGGGCATCAGTCAAGCTATAGCGGGCTGCTTCCAAAACATCATGGGAAAGTTGTGCTTCGGTTCGCCACAACTGGAACCAAAATACACTCCGATCTAGCGCACATGAAAGGGTCGCGATCGACAAACCTGCAAGAGGAATAACGACTGGACCACCTTTACTGACAACTTCGTACAAATTGGACATTGAGCTAGGAAAAATTTAAGTTAGCGATGAATGTAACAACGAAGGCGATGCTTTAGATGCAGCCGTTGATGCACAACAAGTCCCTGTTTAGAATAGCGGAAGAGAACCGTGTGATAGTTAAGGTTAGGTAAGAAAGGCAATAACTTTAAGTTAAAAAATGAATTTGAGCTTTCATCTAATGCTTCGTTAATTGTTAGTAGCCCAACAATTCTGTCGCACACCGATCGCATCAAAGATAACTGGCTGAGAACGAAACGCTACTTGCCGCGGGTGAACGGAGTCGTCAGCTCGTTGTTAGATCCAAAAGTCAAAGTTAAGTTTTAGATGCGTCTGCTCTGCCTTGTCGTGAATTCACCGACGCTTATTTCTGTAAATACGATATTCTGTAAATACAGAAATTGGTAAGGCGAAAATTCGCAAATTACCTTTGTTGATCCACGGAGATAGAAGATGGTAGGTAAAAAAAGCAAAGCTGGTACAAACTCTAAAGCAGTTTCACCCAATCCGTCTAAAACGAGCGAGAACAATGGTGTAGCTGAAAACCCCGTTCCAGAAGCCTCCCCAGCAACAGTAGAACCAATTGAAGCCAAAGAACCAACGACAGAGAAGAAGTCTACTGAAGCCCAAAAAGCGACTAAACCAAAATCTGTTCGCGCTGCGAAGAGTACAAACAACGGGCAGACTGTAGAAACCGTTGAGCCGCAAACTGATAAAAAGTCGGCGAAAAAGCAAGAACAGGCAGCTAAAAAAGCGGAAAAAGAGGATTCCTCTGAGAAGTCGGTAAAAATGAAGCGTCTCACGTTGGATATCTCTAAACCATTGCACAAAGCAATTAAGGCGAAGGCGGTTGAAGAAGGCGTGCCGATGGCAGATATGCTGCGATCGCTGCTAAAAACTCATTACAGTCAGTGATATCTCGCCCTAAATCTTCCCTAATGCGCTGCAACGCAATCTATTAGAAGCGTCCGAGCATGGCGCTTTGGTATCTTCAGCCGCAGGACAACGGTGAACGTCGAATCTTTTCCACTAAAGTCACGTTAAAGTCAGCGCTATCTCTAAGGATAGATGTAGATCAACACAACCATCCTGAAAAGCTCTATCCGCAGAGACTCGCGCCCAGCTTAACGAATTCAGTAATGTCATTCACCAGACGGCAACTAGGTTGATTTAGCGATCGTGAAATTTTTAGATGCAAAGTTTCTACTGCTCGGAGTCGCCGTTGCGCTGACAACACTTCACTTGACTCTAGTATGGCGGAGTGAGCATCCTGAATTATTAGAGCCAAGCGTGTTGTGTTGGTCGGCAGCTTGGTTTTTGGCCTGGCGGCAAGATTGGAGAAAGTTTAATAGCGGACGGGCGGCAACTAGCGTTGGCATCCTTGCGATCGCGTGGATTTTGCTTCGGAGTGCATCAACTACAGGATACGACTCATTCTTGCGATTTGCCCCTGTTATTTCGGGCATCAGCTTAGTGCTACTGGCATCTGGCTTTGGGCAACTGCGGCAGTACTGGCGCGAGTTGGTTATTCTTGGATTTATCGCCATTCCAACTACGAGTTTGATGGCAGCACTGGACATCTCCCGCCCAACCGCAGATCTTGCCAGCAATCTGTTATGGTATGCAGGCTATCCTGTCACCCAGCAAGGCGTTAATCTGATCATGCCAACCGGAACCGTAGAAGTCTATTCTGGATGTTCTGGCATCGGTCTAATCTTTCAACTGCTTACGTTGACGTTCATATTTGTGATGCTCTTTCCGTTGAGCCGTTTTCAGACATTGATTTTACCGATCATTGCTATTATTGTTGGCTTTGTGATTAACGGTATTCGTGTTGCGCTGATGGCAATTTTATTTGCCCAATCAAAACGAGAGGCATTTGATTACTGGCATTTAGGCAATGGCTCACTCATCTTTTCACTGATCGCTGTTTCGTTGCTCGGCGGAGTGTGTTACTACCTATTAGAGCAAGCAGAGCGCTCTGATGTGCAAGAAGGAGCCGAGTCGTGAAGCAGTGGGAACAAGTCCGCAGTTACCTGTTAGCCGCTACGTTACTAGGGAGCGTGGGTGTTTTAGGAAAGCTCGTTTTCTTTCCTAAGAATCAAATGCCGGACGTGCCAACATTTACGTTTCCAACAACAGTGCCGTTGCAAAAATGGCAGTTTGTGCAGAGCTACCCGATGACGCTTCAGAAAGAAACTGCACCTGCTCTCGTAACCAGCGTCGATGCTCAAACGGTAGCGGGCCAGCAGTATCGATACATCCAAAACGGAGCGCCATTAACGATCGAGATGCGCTACTTTGTGGACACTTACATTCACGTTCCGTCTATTCTAGAAGACTCAACACTCGCCTCTCGCAAGCTGGACTACAGAGTACTCAACTCAGCAACGGGAGAATATGCGCGATTTGAAGAATTTGGCAAAGTGCATCGGAGTGCTTGCGTGACGCAGTACGGTGGAACGTCGGTCAGCGATCGCCAGTTACGCCAACGCCAAAACACCCTGCCTGTGCTGTCAAAGCGCTTTTTCCCGTGGTTCTTAGGTCAAGCTTCATTGCGGGATTTGCGCTGCGTCTGGGTCAACATGGCGATCGAGACTCGGACATTGAATGCAAACCCGCAACTGCTAGATCAAGTGTGGTCGGAGTGGGTGCAATGGTGGCAGAACCATTATCCTGATTTATAATGCATCATTCACAACGTTCAAAAAAGCGCGACGTTGCTCAGGATAGATACTCCATTACTTCCAGAAAATCTATCACTTCTGAAGAAGTTTTTGCTGCAATGATGGATACCATGCTCTCAATTGCTCAATTTTCATCGTAAAAATTGGTAGTGAATATCTCAGGGCGGTCAAGAGTCCTCGAACCTGCGGTAAAGACCATCGGCGGCTGAGGGCATCTTTAAGCCACTCTGCAATTAATCGTCGGCTGATCAACTGATAAAATTGCAACTGACTGCGGATTAAGTGATCAGAATTTTTTCTAAGGAAAAGTGCCTGATTCAAGCCAGAAAGAGCAGAGACTTGGTAGCGCGAAAGCCGACCACTGCCACTATTGAAATGATGTGCCTTGGCATTGCCTGCCTCAACCAAAGCTCCATGTCGAGAGATTCGATAGCTGACATCGGCATCTTCAGCCATTGCATAGTACAGCAGTAGGGGTTCAAAGGGTTCAGCTAGAAGCACTTCGCGTCGAAAGGTCATGCGATATCCTGCCATGATATGAACTGGATGAGTATTTAATTGCTGAACCGCCCTTGGAATCTCACGATCGGGATAGTCTTGCTCGTAGGGAATCCAAAGCTGTTCCCTGTCCATTAAAAGCAGATACTTCCAGAGCAGTCTCTGAATCGCACCCAATCGCGACACATGTTGCGTTGACCAACCCACTTTTTTCTTGGTGTCATTGATTTCCAGTTCTGAAGGTGGAACATCCATCGCAGCCGCCTGCACACCCTTTATTCGTTCTTCGGGATCTGCCTCATAGACGCGCATAATTTCTTCGGCACACATCGGATACATGAAGGTATCGTCATCAAACAAAAACAAAACATCCGCAGTGGCTAAGTGAATGCCTTGATTTCGTTGATGGGTTGAAGATCGAGTGTGGGCAGCAACATAAGTCCAGCGAATGTTGGGATGATAGGCTGCAATCTCAGTCGAAATGCGATCGCGGGTTCCCTCCCAATGATCACTGGCGTCAACAACGATAATTTCACTGGGTGGACGGGTTTGTTTCACTGCAAGTTTAAGACAGGTTGGGAGAACTTTCTCGCGGTTGTACGTGGCGACAACGAGTCCCCAGGTTAGCGATCGCGCCATAGAAAAACCTCAAAAGTAAAATCTCGAATGGTCAAACGGGTCGTACAAATTCAGAAATCAAATCAAGAAGAGACAGTTTTCACTCCAGAAAGCGAACCGTGAAAACAGATTAAGGGAAACAGATTAGGGGGGAGGAACAACATCTCCATCAGATGGCACTTCAGTACCCTCAATCTTGTGAAGGCTAAACGCACCACCTTCATCAGAGCAAACGAGAAGTCCAACACAAGTTCTCAACGTCAGTGAATGCTGAATCCTGCTTTGAAGCCGTGATACTGGCTTCCCTAAGGCTTGAATTTCAATTCTTAAGTCTGGAACATAACTCAAACGAATCCGTGAATCACGAACTCCAGATTCGATCAGACAGTTTGGCAGCAAAATTTCGTCGCTGGGTTCGATAGCAATTCGCTTCGCGAAGCTCCAAACGGTTCCTTCGGAGTTGCGCTCCGCGCTAATCGCGGCATGGTGCTTAAACAAAAACGGAATCTCTTGATCCGATTGATTCTGAAAACTGTAAGTAAGGGCGTCCGGCTCCGTTGTCTTGTCGTACAATTGTTCGATTCGCCCTCTTGAATCAGGGCGGACAACCCGTTGAAGGTTAGAATTCTCTAAATTAATCGACTCAGAATTCTGCTGAGTGGATTCTAAACCTTGTCGCACTGCTTGACCCCCATCTGCCGTGGTAAGGATTCTACTGCGACATAAATATGTCTAACGTCTGTCTAACGAGGTATGGGCGATAAATTTAGCTCTGATGCCAGAAAGGGTTGGGTAGCTTACATTACCATTATCCTGACGTATGATGCAGCATCCACAACGTTCAAAAAAGTGCAACAGTGCTCAAGATAGATACTTCATTACCCCAGTCTTTCTAAAGTATCAGTATCCTTGAGTCTTAGATGCTTCACAACTATGACTAAACAAGTATGGCGAAACCAGATCCTTCACGGGATGACCTCATTAATTTGCTGCTTCCTTTAGCGTTGATTTTAGGTTTAGCATTGCTGCTTAGTTTAGATGCGGGCCAACTAAATCAAGAGGCACCAGATACTCAACTAGAGGAGTGGCTGAGGGTGATTGTAGGTTACTTAGCGGGTGGCGCAGAAATTGCAGCAGCTTTAGTGATCGGAGTCGCTGTTATTCGAGGAATTATTGCTTATTTCCGTCAAGCGTTTTCACATCGGCATTCGCTGGATTCGACAGAGGTAATTCGGCTACAGCTTGGGCGAGTTTTGGCTTTAGGGTTGGAGTTTAGCGTTGCCAGTGACATTCTTAGAACTGCCGTTGCACCCACTCGACAGGATATTTTGAATTTAGGCGCGATCGTACTCCTTCGGACTCTGCTCAACTATTTTCTAGAGCGTGAGATTCAGCAGGGAGAGCGGAAGCGAGCCTCTGAACGTTCTTCACCGGAGGCAGAATAATGGGTCGTCGTCGTCGTTCTAGCTTAAAGTCAATAGAAGGTGCAAATCGCACGATAAGACGCCGGTTAGATCGCAAAGGAGAACTGATGTTAGCGACAGTTCCAACGATCACGGTACTGATTGTTCTAGCATTGGTAGAAGTATTGAGCCGTCAACGTCTTTTATTTGCATCGCTTGCTTCTAGCGCATTTCTAATCTATCTTGATCCCCAGCATGGCACCAATCAAGTCCGAACGTTAACCTTAGCTCAAATGTTGGCCGCCACGATTGGGTTTATCACCCATCTCATCTTTGGTGATGGCTACTTGTCCGGTGGCATTTCAATGGTCACAATGATTGTGTTAATGATTGTGTTTGATATTATGCATCCTCCAGCCGTATCCACGTCTTTAAGTTTCGCACTTAAAGCAGGGAACGAAAGTAACTTAGTGCTGTTTGGCTTAGCGTTGGCAATTACAGCAACTTTGGTGTTATTGGAGCGATTTGCGCTATGGTTGATTGCCCGATACGAATCCCATTAATCGGATGGTGATCATTGAATGATTACCACATTACATTTGTCCTCATCTCCAGCGCCTCTCTCCATGCCAAAGAGAGGCACTAAATTTTTTCACTGCTGAAAAACCGATTAAATTGTAGTCACTCCAATCGCACCGTTAAGGTTCGAGTTTGGGTTTCGTGGGGTTGAAGTATCGCAGCGGTTCCCTGTTGACAAGCGGTTTCTAAGTCATAAGGCATGGTCGTGCATGGCTCTAAAATTAATACATAGCGATCGCACCAACCGCCATAGCTTTGAAACACCCAAACGTAAGGAAAATCGGCTGTGTCAAATCGGAATTTCAGTGTCGATCTCAGCGGAGTTGTGCCGTTCTCCAATCGTGGCTTAGAAATGCCACATTCACCCACGGCTAATTCTGAACTGTAAAAGAATTCTTGAAGCTGCGACGATCGCGCTTGGGTGTGCTGCACATTCACTTCGTTTCCGTTTGCATCTAAGGCTGTTGGAAACTGAGTTTTGCCGTCGCGTCCAATGATGCGGCTAAAGTCGAGAACTACAGGTTCGATTAGACAATTCGGCAGCAGAATTTCGTCGTCGGGTTCAATCGCGATCGCGGCATGGTGCTTAAACAAAAACGGAATCTCTTGATCTGACTGATTTTGAAAGCTGTAGGTCAGGGTAAATTCTGGCTTTGTTGGGTGAAGTTGAATCCTTTTTTTGACGTGTACCGGAACCGTCTGACACATCAGCTCAAGATGCAAGTCAAAAGGCATATGCGATTTTACAGCCCAAGCCTGCGACCAAAACTCACCATGATCGATTAGTTGATATTCCCGAAATTCGCCTTCCACATCGTTTGGAAATATCTCGTCCCAACCGCCAGTCCAATTCTCATCAAAGGAGGCTCCAAGGGGTAGGGTTCTATGCGACTCGTCATAATCGGGCGGATGCCAAAGCCAATTCTGCCCTGTTTTCTTATCGTGCACTTGATCGATCCGCCCTCCTAAATCGGGGCGCACAAACAGTTGAAGCTCAGGATTCTCTAAACTGATGGACTCAGAATATTTCTGAGTGGATTCTAAACCTTGTCGCAATGCTTGACCCTCATACACCGTGGTAAGAATTCTACTGCGACGTAAATATAGCTAACGTCTACCTAACGGTATGCGCCCTAAACCGAAAATTCATACCAGAAGCGGATTGGGCTTCCTTCAGAACAAGCCTCGTCTACAGGGATAACAGATGCCTCCGGGAAGGCTTCGCAAGTAGCAGCCCTGCTGAGACTAATCCGGTCGTCATCCGTTA
Organism: Myxacorys chilensis; assembly: GCF_059505265.1. Classification (NCBI taxonomy): domain Bacteria; kingdom Bacillati; phylum Cyanobacteriota; class Cyanophyceae; order Leptolyngbyales; family Leptolyngbyaceae; genus Myxacorys; species Myxacorys chilensis. The sequence goes on from NZ_JCACKG010000159.1 coordinate 100,992, forward strand.
TCTGATCTGCTGCCAACGAGAAACCTTTGCGTAAGTCCTACCGTATTGATACTCTACATCGCGTTACACAGCCTGACTCACATAGCCCGACTCACATAGTCCGACTCACACAGTCTGCACTCTCTAACCCGAGATCAGAACTGCAAACTTTAGCTAGTCTCATCGCCTCTACATCTTCTTTCCAAATCGGCAGGCTGACGGTGAATGTTGCGCCTTGCCCTTCACCTGCACTCGTCGCCTCGACCTGACCCCCATTCAGTTCCACCAAATGACGCACGATCGCAAGCCCTAACCCTAACCCCCCAAATTGGCGAGTCATACTACTATCGACCTGGCGAAATTGATCGAAAATAATCGGCAAAAACTCTGAGCTAATGCCAATGCCCGTATCCACAACCTGAATTTGAACATGTTCTGAGGTTCGAGGAACCAGAGACGGAGGGCGAATTGAATTTTGCAAATTAAGAGGCATAGAGTCGGGCTGACGCTTAAGGCGAATCTCTACTTTCCCCGATTCAGGCGTAAATTTGATCGCGTTTGAGAGTAAATTGCCAATCACTTGCTGCAACCGTGCCGGATCGCCCCACACTTGACCTCCTGGCGTATCTAACACAGCGGTTAACTGGATCGATTTTGCCTCTGCTGATGGACGAACCGCTTGCAGAGCGTTACTGATAATCGCTTCTAAATTAACTAGCCCAAATTTGAGGTGGAGTTTTCCTTGAATAATTTTAGAGATATCTAAAATTTCCTCGACCATGCTGGCTTGAGCGGCGGCATTGCGCTCAATGGTTTCTAAGGCGCGATCGCGGGCTTCCGCATCAAAGGAGCGCGATCGTAAGAGGCGCGACCAGCCCAGCACAGCATTAAGAGGAGTCCGCAACTCGTGAGAGAGAATTGCTAGAAATTCATCTTTTAAGCGGTTAGAAGATTCTGCCTCCTGACGCGCGAGTTGCTCTTGTACCATCTGAACCCGGGCAAGTTCAGCTTGCTTACGGGCAGTGATATCTTCTAGCGTTCCGACATAGCCGAGGAGTTGACCCTCCGCTGATAGCATGGGAGCCGAGCTAACATGTACCCAGCCGATCGTGCCATACGCCAACTCAACCCGAAACTCATCGGAGTACTCGCCGCCATCGTTTAGATGAGCTTGCCAGCTTGAAATGGCGCGATCGCGATCGCTCGGATGAACAGACTGAAGCCAGGACGTATCGATGCGTTCTCCAATCGAGAGACAGCAAATCGCCTGACATCGCGGATTAGTATACGTGCAGTGTCCCTCGGGATCGGTGACAAAGATGCCGACGGGCGAACAGGTACTCAACGAGCGAAAGCGTTCTTCACTCCTCCGCAATTCGGTGTTGACCGCGATCAGTTGGGCCGCTTGATGCTTCAATGCCTCAGATTTTTTGAACAGATCGACGAAAACAGCGACTTTGGAGAGAAGAACGGAAGGGTCAACTGGTTTTTGAAGATAATCGACCGCACCGCAAGCGTAGCCCTGAAACATTTTCTGGTCGCTATTGAGTGCCGTCAGAAAAATAATGGGGGTTTGACGCGATTTAGGGCGACGACGAATCAGTTCAGCGGTTTCAAGCCCATCGATCCCAGGCATCTGCACATCCATGAGAATGACGGCAAACTCTTGATGCAGGAGCGATCGCAGTACCTCTTCTCCCGATCTTGCTCGAACCAAAATCACATCTAAATGCTCTAAAATGGCTTCTAAAGCAAGAAGGTTTTCTGGCTGATCGTCCACGAGCAAAATTTTAACTTTCGACTGCGACTCCATATGCGTTTTCATCGAGAGAACTAAAGTGTCCTATGAGAACGGGGGAGCTAAACCCGTGTTGCCTTATACTTGATAAGCTTTAGCAACGCGTTATGCCTAGCCGTCTATGTTAGTGCCCTGGGGGGAGAATCGTCTCTAGCTGAAGTAGGAGATATTGTTTTAATTGCTCCCACCAAATGCACTGGAACCATAGTATCCAAAATTAAATTAATGGACTTTTTTTTTGATATTTCGTTGCTTCAATCTAAGTAAATATTCTAGGTGTTCGGCGGTAGCACAACCGATTGAAGTTGTGTCATAAATAATAATTAAACTGCTGAATTTGACGTAGCAATCAGTTGTTAAAACTAAAAACTTAGTATTCGTAGTAGCTGGCGAAGTTATTCACAGATTGATTCTAGTTTTGGTAACTAGAGTATTGCAGCTTTACTTTTCAGAGCGGATGAGGAGGATTTTGAGATTAAACATTACGAATCGCAAGTCAAGGATTACATCACCGAAGGCAAAGCAGAGATTCAGATCGGCAACTCGTTCTATCGATCGCAGAGCGCTATTTCAAGAGATTTAGGAGTCTTAGCGGCTGAGGTTTATCGACAGAGACAGGCTCGTTTAAGAGTGCTAGATGTAATGTCAGGATGCGGTATCCGTGCCCTCCGCTATGCCTTAGAAAGCCACGCCGACTGGGTATGGGCAAATGACGGCAATCCAGATGTAGGCGAGGTTTTGCAGCACAACTTAGCACAATTGGCATTGCCAAGCCACACAGGAACGCTGTCCTCGACGCGCTACCAGATCACTCATCAAGAGGCAAACCGTCTTTTACTCGGGTGCTACTACCGCCAAGATTTTTACGACTTGGTGGATTTAGATTGCTTTGGTTCTCCAGCACCGTATTTGAGCGCAAGTCTAGGAGCAGTCGCGATCGGAGGATTACTTTATCTCACCAGCACCGATGGACGAACTGCAACTGGACATGCTCCTCAAAACTGCTTATCTGATTATGGAGCGTATGTGCGCGTCCACCCAGCAGGACACGAACAAGGATTGAGGCTCCTAATTGGTCACGTTCAACAACTCGCCGCGACCAACGGCTTTGGAGTGGAACCCATTTTTTCGTTCTTTAAAGGACAAATCTATCGAGGCATGGTGCGCTTGGTAGCGCGATCGTGCCTAACGCCCCAAAATTACGGCTACTTAGGATACTGCCATCACTGCGGCAACTACCGCGCGATCGCATGGCGAGAGTTAGGACGAGCGGTATGTCCTCACGATGCTCAACCGATGGTAGTCACAGGCCCGATTTGGCTGGGTCAACTGCACGATGTGGAGTATCTCCAAGCCTGCATTGCCCTTGCCGAAGCTTGGAATTGGAAGTCGCAAGCTCGACTGATGCGGCTGATGCAGACCGAAACAGATCTGCCGCCTTACTTTTATCTGTTAGGTGAAATTGGGCGGCGCGGCCAGATCGATATTCCGAAACGAGCCTCGCTGACGCAAATTTTGCAAGACTGGGGTTATCGCGTCAGTTCGACTCATATTCATCCTGATGCGATTAAGACCGATGCAAATTTGCAGACCTGCGTTCGAGCCGCGAAATCCATTAGTGCTTGAAAGGTGTTACTTGAAAGCAATCCAACAGACTTCGCGGAGCCAACTCAAACGGAGCTTGGTAAAGCCGATCGCACCCTTACGAATTGGCTCGCATCAACCGCACCTTCGCAGACTCTAACTGAGGGCTAGGATCGACCGTCACCCACGTTGAGCCATTTCGCTGCCGCGCTTCATAGTGAAGATGCGGGCCTGTCGAAACGCCAGTGCTACCAACCCGTCCAATCACCGCGCCCGGTTCTACCTTTTGTCCAGGGTTCACAAAAATCTCGGAAAGATGAGCATACATCGTGTCTTGCTTGCCGTTTTGGTGTTCCACCACGATCGCTAGTCCATATCCGCCTAACCGATCGGCAATGGCAACTTTTCCTTGACGGGTCGCCAGAATCGGAGTGCCCTGCGCTGCGCCCAGATCGATGCCAGAATGAAATCGCTTGACCCGCGTGACAGGATGAGTGCGCCAACCGTAGCTCGATGTGACTGGAACAGGGGCAGGTAGAGGATACACGACTTCACCTGCGGGATCGCTGATCTGACCAGACTTAGGAAGATTAGGGTTGTACGCTAGATTCGTTGAGGACGGATTCGTTGAGGACGGATTGACAACGGCATAATCACCATCACTCGACCCAACAAACTTATCGAAGCGAACTGCTTTGGAGTTTGGCGGGGTTAATTGCGGTGTCTTCGGCTCGTTTCTAAAGAGAGATTGCTTCGACTTCACTGGACTCTGAGGCAGATTTCTCGATTGAACGATGATCGGAACTCGGTCAATCTCTGGAACCGCCACTGGAATTTGAGTGATCACAGGAGCCTGAGCAACGGTCTGAACGACATGAGGTTTAGCTTGAGAGGATTTGGCTTGAGGCAGTTTAGCTTGAGCGGGTTTGACAATAACTGGAGCTTTAGCAACCTGCGTTGGTTTAGAAAGCGGACTCGTGGCTTGCATCGAGCCAATCGTTTCTAACACCTGCGATCGCACCTCAGAAGCAATTTCCGGGTCTTGTAGAGTTTTTCTGGCTTGCTCAAATTGCTGTCGAGCGGCAAATTGGTAGGCACGAGCAATCAGGGCTTCTTGCCGCTTTGCTTGTTTCGCAGCCTTGTCTTTCACCACAATCTCGGCTAACCGCTGTTCTAGCAGCTTTTGTTGCTGCACAAGTGCCGGGTTCGCAAGTCGCTGAGCGGACTGCTCTTGTGAGTTTTTCGGTTGATCCAAATTCTTTTGATCGATTTGCTGACCTAAATTTTGTTGACCCGCATCAGGAGTAGCTGGCGTGGCTCTCTCAGCAGTTGACTTGTTTAAGAGCTTCTCAACCGCAATCCGCTGATTCTTTACCTCCTTCTTCGGCTGAACTTCAGTTGCAGGTTGGGTCTTGAGGATCACTGGTTCGACGGAAACAGGTAAAACGGTTTGAGTAGGAACAATAATGTCTTTCGAGGAGGATATTTTTTTAGGCGTAGATGAAGGAGTTGAAGTCGTAGTTGCTACTTTTGTCGAAACTATCCCTTTTGATGACGATATCGATTTCACCGTTTGAGAACGGCTAAGCGAAGTAGCCTGTGCTTTAAAGACGGGTTTCGGGGCGGCGGCTTGAGAGGTATTTGGTGCTTTAGAAATGGGTTTCGGGGCAGCGGCTTGAGAAGGGGGCAAAGTTCTAGAAGGCGTTGCAGGAACTGTACGAGGGGCAGGCGTCGAGATAATGACTGGAGTCTGAATCGGAATAGGACTCGCAGAGATTAATGGAACTGAGATCGATTCCGGAATCGCGATCGCAGGCGTTGGATCTACCTTTGGGTTTGCCTGAGGAAGCGGCGCTTTCTGCTGAGTAACCGCGATCGCTTCTACAGGCTTGTCGTTGGCAAGTTGGGCATCTTGAACAGATTGCAATGCCAAGATTGAGGGAACTAGCTCTAACATCGTAGTCCTAGCGAGGGAGGGACATCCAGCTAGTACACTTCTCTACGTAGATTTCAGGATGAAATAATCTGCCTATATAAAGAGATCGCCTTTCTTCATAGAAACTTTATGAATGGAATAGGGTTTCCTCAGAACTAATACAGGCATCCAGTTGGCAGCAGATGTTGTAACGGATGTAGCGGATGTAGGATTCACGCACTCGTCCCCTCGATTCTTCAAGCTTGAGGGAGCTAGAAATGGAACTCTCCAAATTGGCAAATTGGAGGCAACGCCAATTGCGCAATCGGAATTAATCCTTCTACTGTTCCTCTACTACATCAAGTCAACTTGCGCGATCGCAACCTAGACGGAACTGTCATAGATTCAGTCGTTTCGGCTACATCCGCTACCAATCAATCCTCTTACTGGCAAAACCGCTCAACGCAGCGCACAAACATCTCAACCCCCATGCCCAATGCCGTTTCATCGAAGTCGAACCGGGGGTGGTGGTGAGGAAAGTCGAGCCCCTTCTGAGCGTTGGCAGACCCCAAAAAGAAATAGCAGCCTGGGATTTCTTGCAAGAAAAATGACATGTCTTCGCCGCCCATGGTTTGACAATTGGGGACAACACCGAGCGGTGACTCAATCACAGTTTCTGCAACCGACCGAACCAGATTCGCGATCGCGCCGTCATTGATCACCGGCGGATAGAGCGACTGATAGCTCAAGTCATAGTTTGCGCCGTGGCTTTGGCAAATTCCAGCAATAAGTTGCTCAATCCGTCGCTCAAAATACCCCGCATAATTTGAGTTGAAATAGCGTACCGTTCCACTCAAATGGGCCGTATCTGCAATCACATTAAGAGCGGTTCCAGCATGGAATTTGCCTACCGTGACGACTGCCGACTCAATCGGGTCAATATTGCGCGCCACGATTGTTTGCAGCGCATTTACTACTTGGGATGCCACCACAATTGAATCGATCGTCTGCTGAGGAATCGCGCCATGTCCGCCTTTACCTAAAATGGTGCAGTGAAAGGTTTCTACGGCTGCCATTAGTGCCCCCGCCCTCACTCCGGCTGTGCCCAGAGGTAGGTTATTCCACAGGTGGAGTCCTACGATCGCGTCTACGTCAGGATTCTTTAAGACGCCAGCCTCAATCATCGGTTTCGCTCCGCCCGGACCTTCTTCTGCGGGCTGAAAGATGATTTTTACCGTCCCTGCAAAATCACGATGATGGGCGAGATAGTAAGCTGTGCCGAGCGCGATCGTCACATGTCCATCGTGTCCGCAAGCGTGCATTTTGCCGTCGTGCTGAGACTTGTAGGGCACATCATTTTCTTCCTGAACCGGCAAAGCGTCCATGTCGGCTCGAATCGCCAGCACGCGACCAGGACGGTTGCCCTCAAGGGTTGCGACAATTCCCGTTTGGGCAATTTCAGTTTGGTGAGGAATACCCCAGTCTTGAAGCTTTTGGGCGATAAAGTCGGCCGTTAGTTTTTCGGTAAAACCAAGTTCTGGACGCTGGTGGAGGGTTCTACGCCACGTCACCAACTGGGGCTGGAGTGATCGGATCTCTAGGCGAATGCGTGATAAATGAGCCGAAACGGAACTCAGACTGGTAGAAGACATACAACCTTTGACCTTTTCCTTTTGTAGATAACGGCAGAGTAGAGATAACGACGAGAAGCATAGAGAAAATCTTATCCACCTCGTCACAGCTCTTGATTGGTGAACGGTCAAGGGAGCAAACCCCTAGCGTTTACATCCTCTATCTTTAGATTAAACAACTTCAGATTAAACGCCGTGGCAAACGCTCTTTTGTCAGTTCTGCATGGCATATTCAATGGCGCATGACTTGAAGCATGCAGAATTTTTATAGTTATAATTTTCGACGAAAATTCCTTATACGATCGCAAAGCTGAACAATTTAGAAGATTTGCATTACTGTTAGGTCAAGACAATTAGGTCAAGACAAATGGCTAGTACGGAGGATAGGAATGTTTACCCAGATCAAGATAGAACGGTATATAGCTATATATAATCAACTAAGGCAATTGCAGGGTAGTTCCTCAAATTAGGCTTAGCAGCAAATCAGCCTGCGCTCTAGAGTCAAAGCACTCTAGATTCAAAGGCGAAAATTATCGACGTAATTATCTTGGAAAAACCGCTCTGATTCAAAAATCTGTGCGCTTGGCTCCAAGAGATTTGCATTGCAAAGTCAGTTGAATCCTCTAGTACTTAGATCAGACTGCATCTTTACCAATTGGGAATTTTGACGCTTCGGAGTACCTATTATCGTCAGTATCTATTACCGTCTTTTAGCAACAGGGTTAGCTCTGCAACGATCGACATCATGGGAAAAGCAGGAAAGGCACTTAAACAAGTACTGTCTAGCCACGGCATTAGCCAAAACCGCTTGGCAGTGACCATGGGAATCAACCGTTCCACTGTTCATCAGTGGGTGAACGAGATCAGTGACCCCCTAGCTGAAGCTGTCACTGAAGTTATCAAAGCCTTGCGGGCACTCGATGGCACTGCCGCCGAGCAGTTTGTAGATCTCTATCTAGAACGGCACGTTCAGGAAGAAGATCGAGACCAGGAAAATTTGTAATTCGTAATCAATCGAGTTGAAAATCTTCAAAGTGTTTGAAGAATCGATAGACTTTTTCTGTCGATCAACAGGTTACGATGCAAACACGAACGCTTTTGATCGAAAACGTGTAGTTCACGACATCCCGTAAAGTTAAGCACGGACTGGGATCAAGGTAATTGCCCCCCTAATATTGGCGGGTTTGAATTTCGTGGAAATAGGTCAAGCTAATGTTTATTCAGACCTCTACGATTTAAGCTCCGCTTTGCAAACGCTCAGAGATTAATCTATGACTTATACTACGACTGCCGCTCCTGTTGACAGATTGAGTGCCAAATTACCATCGTCACTCAAACGGCTAGCAGACATTGCGTTCAACTACTGGTGGTGTTGGACACCAGATATGATCTCGCTGTTTCAGACGATTAGCCCTGAGGAGTGGGAGCGCTGTGGACACAATCCAGTCGCTTTGCTAGAAACCGTGAGCTATGAGCGTCTGACGCAACTGACCTGTGATCCCCAATACATGGCGCGGCTAGAAGGACTGGCAGATCAGTTCGATCGCTATATGAAATCGGATAGCACGTGGTCGAGCCGCGTTGCTCCACAAATCACGGCTGAAAACCCGATCGCTTATTTTTGTGCTGAGTTTGGCATTCACGAATCGCTGCCGATCTACTCGGGCGGTTTGGGCATTCTGGCTGGGGATCATCTCAAATCTGCTTCCGATTTGGGTGTGCCGCTGATTGGTGTCGGATTGCTCTACCGTCAAGGTTATTTTCATCAGCGCCTCAATGGAAGCGGCTGGCAAGAAGACTATTACACGAACAATCCGTTTGAGCAGATGCCGCTTGAACTGCTCAAAGATGAAGGCGGAGTGCAGCCCCTCAAATTTGAGATTCAGGTTCGCCACCGGACGGTCAAGATCCAGATCTGGAAAGCGCAGGTTGGACGGGTCAGCCTTTATCTACTCGATAGCGATCGCGAGGATAATGATCCCATCGATCGCTGGCTCACCGGACACCTGTATGGCGGCAACCAAGAGACGCGCATTGCTCAAGAAATCGTGCTGGGTATTGGCGGCGTGCGGGCATTACAGACGTTAGGCATCGAGCCATCGGTGCATCATTTAAACGAAGGTCACGCGGCATTCTGCTTATTAGAAGTGTGTCGCCTGGAAATTCAGAAAACAGGCAAATCGTTCTACGACATCGAAAAGTTGGTGCGCGATCGCTGCGTCTTCACCACGCACACACCCGTGCCGGCAGGACACGATGTATTCTCCGCCGACCTGATGGATTCGTTCTTCGCCAATTACTGGGATCAGCTCCGGTTGTCTCGTGAGCAGTTCTTAGCGTTGGGTGCTCGTCGATTGGGCGATCCCTGGGAACCGTTTGGCATGACAGTTCTGGCGTTGCGGCTGTGTCGCTCTGCGAATGGCGTCAGCGAATTGCACGGCAAGGTTTCGCGCAAAATGTGGACAGTGATGTATCCCGAAAAATCAGAGGATGCCGTTCCGATTGGCTACATCACGAATGGCGTTCATGCGGCAACATGGGCAGCTCCCTTAATGCAAGACTTGTACAACAGATACCTGGGTGAGGATTGGACAACTCAACTTGTCGATCCCCAAACCTGGGCAAAAGTCGATCAGATTCCCAATGAAGAATTGTGGGAGCGCCATCAAATTCTCAAAGAGCGGCTGATCGCCCACACGCGATACAAGGTTCGCCAATCACGGCAGCAGCGTGGCGAAGATGGCGGTTCGATTGAGGCAACCAACCGACTCCTCGATCCAACCATTCTGACAATCGGCTTTGCCCGTCGCTTTAGCCCATACAAACGGGGTGATTTGCTGCTGCGGGATGCAGAACGAGCGCTGAGGATTTTTAGCAATAAAGAGCGTCCGGTGCAAATTATCTTCTCCGGTAAGGCACACCCTAGAGACGAAGAAGGCAAGCGGATTATTCAACGGATTATCGAATGGTGTCGCAATCATGGCAATGTCAACGATCGCGTGGCGTTTATCGAAGATTACGACATGCATACGGCGCGGAAGTTGGTGCAAGGCGTTGATGTGTGGCTGAACAATCCCCGTCGCCCGCTCGAAGCGTCTGGAACCAGTGGTCAGAAGGTCTGCTTTAATGGCGGTCTGAATTGCAGTGTGCTTGACGGCTGGTGGTGTGAAGGCTACCAGGAAGATGTGAACGGCAAAGGCACGAATGGTTGGGCGATCGGTGAAGATGCCAACACCAGTGACCAAGCCCTACAAGACCGGATTGATTCCGAGTCGCTGTATCAGCTGTTAGAAGAGGAAATCGTGCCACTCTACTACGATCGCGATGAGAAGGGCATCCCTCACGGCTGGATTGCGATGATGAAAGGCTCACTGAAAACGAACTGTCCTGCCTTCAGTACGCATCGGATGATCGCGGATTATGTCGCGCAAGTCTATGCTCCTGGAACAAAAGCGTTTGAAATAACGCTGGCAAAAGTTCCGCAACAGAGCAGCTTCTAGTTCATCGTCGTAACTCGGTTGCTCACCGTTCGATCTCTCTGTTCGATAATGAGAATAACCGAGTTACGAATGATCTATGAGAAATCCTCCTCAGCCCATTCCTGATGCTTTTAGAGGCGATAGCTGGCGATTTGCGTCGCTCCCAGCGGGTGATGTCGTTGATGCCTTCCGCGATCGCCTCATTCCGTTTTTAAACCTACCCCACGAATTACAACCTCTAAACCTTGGGTTAGCCTCAACGCTGCCTATTCCAGGAGTTGTGTTTGATGGGGGACGGCGATCGCGGCAACTCGCTCAATGGCTGCAAGATTCCCAGCCTGTTTCTCTCAATTACATTGCCGGTGCGCCCGACGGACTAATTCTAGAAGCCGGAGAGCGCGATCGCTGGATTCTCAACACGTTTGATGACCCAGAGGTGCGATCGGCGGCGGAGCAGTACGAACAGCGTAAACACGTGAGTGGAGGGCTGCATTTTCTGCTCGTTCAGCCAGATGATTCTGGAATGACGTACACCGGAGTTTGGTTACTGAAGGCAGCGCATCCAAAGCCTTAAATTGAGTAATAACAGCAGCGACAGGCGTTTCTCTCATCTAAGAAGTTTATGCATACAGCAACTGATTCCTAATCTCATCCGCCATCAGCGAATTCACTAAAATGCCAATCCGTTGTGCTACCTCGTAAGCGCTTCTTTGAGGCACAACAATAATTCCAGCATGTTGTCTATTCTCCTTCATGTACTGAAGATGCAACCGCTCAAAATCGACACGGTTATGAGTCAAAATACATCTACCTACAGAAGCGGCGAATTCAAGTTGTTCACGGTCAGTTTTACCGAGGGCTGCTTGTTCAGGAACAGTTGCGACATTCAACCCGCGCGATCGCAACAGTGTGGCGACTAATGCCGACATGTCCTCATCCGTGTAGAGTGAAGCAAAAATTGTCACGATGCACCCAATACAGCCTTGACCGATGAGTGTACCCATTCATCGGGCACTTGGTTTCGCTCGATGTATTCATTAATCTCTGCCTGATGATCTAAGTAGAAGCTCAAGGCGTCAAATACTTGCGCTAGGGTTAGATGAGGCAAATGATTGAGAATTTCTTCTGGCGGAATGCCCAACCTCCACAGACTCACGATGGCTCGCACAGATGTCCGAGTGCCTGTGATAATTGGCTCTCCACTCAAAATTTCAGAAGTTCGGGTGACGTAACGGGAAGAGGTTTCAGCAGGCATCGGATTAGCTCGGTAAGTCTCCACTTCATCTTATCAGTGGCTTTCAGTTCAGTAGCTTTCCGTTCTCAAATAAGTCATGCAACAAAGCCTCACTATGTCGTAAAACTACTCAGGGTAGTTATGCTAACCCCTCAGCGGTAAAAGTTTGCTGAATGCCATCTTTCGAAGGATGAAGAGATTCAGGGAGTACATCAAATGCTCTTTCTCCCAAGCAATACTCTGTTACAAATTCAGAAAAACTTCGACCAACTAAGTAAGCCTTCGGCGAATTCACTTTTACAAAATAAATATCGTAGCTATCATCCTCAAGACTATATGCTCTTAAATCCCACAGAAAGTAATCTTGGGTCTGATCAGCACCGAAAATGAGAGCATTCTCTAGAACGTCATCTGCTGCTCTAGACTCGAAACGGATGTCTGTTTCTCGAAGCATTTCTAATGCTTGCCGTAAGTTATCTGAGATTTCCCTAGAAAACTCGACATCAGGCGGACAAAAAATATCTACAAACTCACCAAAACTGCCTGTTCCAAAGACGCGACAAAAATCCTTAAAGTCAGAGGGCAAAATAATTCTTGAACTTGACTCAAAGAGGTTTATTTCCTGATTAGAACAAGCTCGTAATCTTTCTCTAGAAATGACCTCAAGCCTACTCATTAGTGCTTACCAACTGTTTATATATGACATATTTCTCCTTTATTGAATATATTTGCCTTGTTTGGTGATGACATCAAGATTCAGACCCCACAAACACAGTAGAATAAACTCTGATCACTTCTAATCCTCATTCCGCTTATGTCTCAAGCAAAAATCGGCATCATTGGCGGTAGCGGTCTCTACACGATGGATGCCTTGAAAGACGTAGAGGAAGTGCGTGTTAAAACGCCGTTTGGTGATCCGTCGGATGCTTTGATTTTAGGAACATTGGACGAAACGCGAGTTGCATTTCTAGCGCGGCATGGTCGAAATCACCATCTGTTGCCGTCTGAGCTTCCGTTCCGGGCAAACATCTATGCGATGAAGAGTCTGGGCGTCCAGTATTTGATTTCAGCGTCGGCAGTGGGATCGCTGAAAGAAGAAGCGAAGCCGCTTGACATGGTACTCCCCGATCAGTTTATCGATCGCACCAAAAACCGTATTTCTACTTTCTTTGGAGAAGGAGTTGTGGCGCACGTTGCCTTTGGCGATCCGGTTTGTCTCAATCTAGCGAAGGTGCTGGGGGACGCGATCGCGAGTCTCAATCTCACCGATGTGACGCTGCATCGCGGTGGAACGTATGTCTGTATGGAAGGCCCTGCCTTCTCGACTAAAGCAGAATCAAATTTGCATCGGAGTTGGGGCGCGACGGTAATCGGCATGACCAATTTACCCGAAGCCAAACTTGCTCGTGAAGCTGAAATTGCCTACGCAACACTGGCGTTAGTCACAGACTACGACTGTTGGCATTCCGATCACGATAGCGTCACGGTTGAGATGGTGATTGGCAATCTTCGGCGCAATGCGACCAATGCTCAAAAAGTAATCCAAGAGACGGTGCGACGGTTGACCCAGAATCCACCTCCGTCCGAGGCGCACTCGGCGTTAAAGTATGCGATCCTTACGCCGTTGGATAAAATTCCTGACGCCGCTAAAGAAAAGCTGAACTTACTATTAGAAAAGTATCTTTAACCAACAACGTGTGGAATTACCGATTAAGCGCCTCACCCAAGACCTGCTCACGACGATCGCATCTCAGTCTCGCACGAGTTCCCGCCAGCGCCAAAACTACAACTTTCACGAATTAGACGAGCGGGTGCAGCGTTTTCTCAACGTCCTGCAACCCGGAACTTATGTGCGGCCTCATCGCCATCGCCGCGCCCCTAATGTGAACGGCTTTGAGTTTTTTTTGGTGCTACAAGGGGCGATCGCGCTGCTGATTCTAAACGAACAAGGCGAGGTGCTGCAAACTGAGCGAATCACCGCCAATGGCGAAACTCGCGGCATTGAGTTAGCCGAAGGAACCTATCACACGCTAATTGCGTTAGAACCCGATACGGTGATGCTGGAGATTAAAGAAGGGCCTTACAATCCCGCCTCCGATAAAGAATTTTTGGAGCAATTTCCAACGGAAGGCACGATCGAAGCTCAACAGTGGGTGAAAACCTGGGAAACCTTCGCCTAAACCACACCTTTCTGAAAAATCATCACGTGTTGTTGAGGCAAGCTATTGATCGTTTCTATGTAGGTTAAGCCCAACGATTCCTTCGGAGTTGCGCCCTGCGCTAATCGCAGTTCTTTCTTGACCTGTTTTTGCGTCATTTTGTGTAAGGGTTTGATCATCACAAATGGGTTTTCGCCGCGATATTCGACCAGTACAATGCGTCCGCCGGGTTTGACAGATTGCGCGATCGCGCTCATCATTTCTCGTGGATACTCCAACTCGTGATAGACATCCACCATCAATACCACATCAACACTGTTCTCTGGCAGATTCGGACTGGTGACACTGCTTAAAATCGGTTCAACATTGGAAATTTGTTTCTCTGCTTTGAACGCATTCAAAATCTCAATCATTTCGGGTTGAACATCCACGGCATAGACTTTGCCTTGAGGCAGGGTGGATGCAATCCGGAAGCTAAAGTATCCGGTTCCAGCGCCAATATCGGCAACAACATCGCTCGGCTTCAAACTCAGGGCGGCGATCACTTTTTGCGGTTGTTCTTCAGCGTCTCGCCCTGATCGCTCTAACCATCCGGCTCCTTCATAGCCCATCACATGAGCGATCTCGCGCCCCATGTAAATCTTGCCGATTCCATCCGAATTGTGTTGGGTACGTTGTTCATACACTGGAGCATCGGCATAAGCAACACTCGGAAGTCCCAACCAACACAACCCTACAATCAGCACTAATAAAAGGTTCCGCACCATCACAGTTCTCTAACCACAACGCCTTTACTTTACAGGATAGGACTCATGCAGAGAACCTTAACGCTATGGAATCACTTGCTTTTGGCTGCGTCGCCTCTCGTACTTAGTTGCAACCTGTGTGATCTAGCTGCGATCGCCTGTACATTCAGTTGCAACCTGTGTGAACTAAGATCACACGCTTGTAAACCTAGTTGCAACCTGTGTGATCTAACTGCGATCGCCTGTACATTGAGTTGTAACCCGTGTGATCTTAGTTCACACGCTTATACATTGAGATGCAACCTGTGTGAACTAACTGCGATCGTCTGTACATCAAAGTACAACCGAGCGATCCTAACTGCTATTCCTGCCGCGCGGATGAACTGATTTTGTCTCAGAAGAATTGCGCGATTGATTTAGACAAACAATCACGATCGCACGATTGATAAACTAACCGATCCCGGATCTCCTAATTCAGATTGCTCACCCAACACGGCTATATCGGATTAATCTTAGAAGAATAATCCCTGTGACAAAGCTACTAATTAGTCCTGAAATGATTCCTACAATTCCTAGGTGAATTGCCAGTTGCATAGGTGTGGAGAGATTTTTGAGTCTCCAATAACCCCAAGAGTCTATAAAATAAGCTCCACCCCGACCCGCACCCCAACCCATTGACCAAGCGTAAGCGTTTGTCAGACACCAAACCACACGGGTACGAAGCGTCCATCCTTGAATCCCGCCTAGAATTGCACCTCCTAGCAGCCCACTAACAGCGTTACTTTTGACAGTGCTCTGAATTGAGCCTCTAAAAGTATCAGGCTGATTGAAACTACCCCATACAGATAGGTTGTTGTTTATTAATCCAATTGTTGCGATTAAATAAATACCGAGTGTTGTACCCAGAATCCATCGAATTGGAATTCGCATCCCTTGGTCTTTAAGCTGTAACCATTGAACGACTCCAAGCACAAAGCCTGCAAACAGGCTACCGAGAAGACTAGGAGAAGCAAGGTCAAAGTCGCGAGGCGGAGGATAATACGCTCCTTCAAGCCAACCCGCTAACGCGAAACTCAGTCCTAAACTCAAGCTGCTTGTACTGATCCAAAGTAATAGTACTCTCAACTCTCTTAATTGCATGCTCTGCCTACTTCTATTAGTCAATGTGAATTGAAAGACACAGGAGCATCAGTCATTACTGATTGAGGGAAAAACAAATTGTTTCATGAGTGAGTCGCCTCGTCCAGATTCGGCAATCTAAATACTTCCCTCTTTAGCTGCATAAACCTTGAGGGTGTTTAAAGGATTTTTTCAGTACAATTTTGGCTGCATCTGTTTGTTAACTAGAAAATTGCACTAGTCCTTAACAATTCGCGCGGCTAAGTTTAGGGAATCGCTCATTAGACTCTCTGCAAGAGTTTTTCCCTCTCCTGATTGCTTGTAGACTGTTTATCGAATTGCATTCAATCAGGAGTTCTTGTAATCCATGCCTGTTCCTCACCAGGTCAGATCCATTTTCTCGTTCTTCAAATCGTCAGTTGTTCTCAACGTTGTGATTGCAGGATGTGTTGCGATCGCGCTTGTCGTATTTGCAAAACCTTCACAAGCAATGCAGGCGCAAGTTAGTCCCAGTAATCCTCAGCTAGGAGATACCATTTCGGTCGTTGTGCAAGCTGAAGGCGCGGCTCCGACAGTCACAATGGGCGCAAAAACCTATCCAGCGTTTGATATTGGCAACAATCGGTATCGCGCCCTGCTGCCGACGACCCCATTAGATCGTCCGGGAACCCTCGCTCTTAAAGTGAACGCAGGTAGCGACGTTCAAACACTAAACGTGAAGTTACGGAATCGCTCATTTCCAACTCAGCGAATTTGGCTTCCCCCCGGCAAAGATGGGGATGGCACAGACTTAGAGTTCGATCGCGTCGATGCCTTCAAAGCGATCGTCAGTCCGCAGAAGTTTTGGAACGGCAAGTTTGCCCGTCCTAATGTGGGGGAAGTAACGACCGGATATGGCTTGCGACGCTACTATAACGGTGTTTTTGCCAAAGATTATTATCATCGAGGCGTGGATTATGCAGGCAACTACGGCTCTGCGATCGTTGCCCCAGCAGCAGGACGGGTGATGTTAATTGGTCGAGAATCGCAAGGTTTCAAAATTCACGGGAACTGCGTTGGCATCGATCATGGGCAAGGCGTTGAAAGCATATTCCTGCACATGAGCAAAATCAACGTCAAAGAAGGAGATCTCGTTCGAGCCGGACAAACAATCGGTGCGCTGGGTGGCACTGGCGCAGCGACAGGGCCTCACCTCCACTGGGGATTGTACGTTCAGGGTCAATCCATCGATCCCTCACCCTGGAGAACTCAAAGCGTGGAATAAGCTGCTACTCAGTGCTAGAGAGTGGTTGTGATCGCCTGTAACAGCTTCAAATCCTCTAGAGAATGTCCGAGAAGAATACTGGCAGCGGAGGCACGATCGCCGATGAAGCAGATGAACGAACGACAGATCCATCTGTTACATCCTCTTCATACGTTCTTTAATCCGCTGCCAACCCAGATTTATCTTTCCTCAGAAACTCTCAGTACGAATGAATTATTCCTGAATATTTATATCTTTAGACGATCCCTGCCTTCCTACCTTAGAAAGATTGTCATATTCTCTGTCCCCCTTAAAGTTTCAATAGGTGAAAAACCGATAGGAGATTCATCGAACATTGCTCGTAGTTCGCAGCTTGAGTGTGAACTGTGAGTCTTAAGTTATCTTTACTGGGAATTTATTTTTATGGAAAATCCACAAGATCTGATTCAAAAAGCCAAGGACGCGCTGCCTAACGTTACTCCGACGCCTCCTGATCTTAAAAAAGAATCTTCAGTACACGATTTAAAGTCCCGCTTAGAGTGGGGTGAACCTGCACTCACGATTTTAGATGTTCGTCCTCGCGACGCTTACAATGACAGCCATATTTTGGGCGCGATGGAGTTCCCGATGAACGAACTCGTGGACTTGGCAAAAAATAACTTTGAGTCCCAGCGTGATCTTTATATATACGGCGCAAATGATGCAGAAACGTCTGAAGCAGCGTCTCAATTGCGTCAGGCTGGCTTCAACAGCGTGGCAGAACTTAGAGGCGGACTAGAAGCATGGAAAGCGATCGCAGGGCCGACCGAAGGTATTTCCGATTCCCGCACTGATACTCCTCCCCAAGCT
The DNA here is from genome assembly GCF_059505265.1 of Myxacorys chilensis. Taxonomy (NCBI): domain Bacteria; kingdom Bacillati; phylum Cyanobacteriota; class Cyanophyceae; order Leptolyngbyales; family Leptolyngbyaceae; genus Myxacorys; species Myxacorys chilensis. The sequence continues at coordinate 118,728 of NZ_JCACKG010000159.1, forward strand.
TATAACGTTGCACAAAACGTTGCCTTCCACGCTAAAACTCAAGAGGCTGACTTTAAAGGCGTGAAAGAGTAAAGGCGTGAAAGAGTGATGCCAAAGAATTGGTGTTAAAGCGATCGCCCGACTTGTATAGATTGTGAACGAGAAGAATTCAATAAAGCTTGGCAGTTCTGAAGGACTGCCAAGCTTTTTATCAGATTTTATGGTTGCAGATTACGTAAATTACTCACCACGCGAATCAGTATGTGCGGTCGATTTTCTCTAGCCCAGTCGGCTGAAAGTATTGCAGAAACCTTTCAACTCAGCGCAGTTCCAGATTGGCAGCCTCGCTACAACATTGCGCCGACGCAAACGATTCCCGCGATCGTTCAAATCCTACAGCAGGATCGGACGTTCAAAACATTGCGTTGGGGCTTGATCCCGTCTTGGGCCAAAGACGAATCTATTGGGTCAAAACTGATCAACGCCCGAGCAGAAACGATCGCTGAGAAACCGGCCTTTCGCGATGCCTTTCGGCGGCGACGCTGCCTGATCTTAGCGGATGGCTTCTACGAGTGGAAAACACAATCAGGTCAGAAGCAGCCATTTTATTTTCAATTAGAAAGCCATAAACCGTTTGCCTTTGCTGGACTGTGGGAGCAGCGAGGTGCGGCGGGCGGTGAGGTTCTCGAAACCTGTACGATCATTACAACCGATGCCAATTCAAGCTCAGCAACAATCCATCATCGAATGCCCGTGATTCTCGATCCAGACGAGTACGATCGCTGGCTCGATCCCCGCGTGACTCAAACCGACGAGTTACGATCGCTGCTCGATCCATACTCAAGCGACCTGAAGATCTATCCAGTCGATCGCGCTGTCAATAGCCCCACTCACGACGCTCCAGACTGCATCCAACAGGTCGCCTAAAACCGCCTCGCGTTCAACAAATCTCAAGGCGAGGGCGACTCAACTACTGGCTCTACATAAGGCATATTCTCGGGCAAATTGGCAAACTGAGCATCAGGCGGAAATGCCCTTTCTGCGATCGTGCCAGGCTGCCCCATGATATTTGCTTGCTCGTCGTTAAATGCAACCAAAACTCCACCGGCGTTTCCGGCTCGGATGACGAGTTGTTTATCTGCCGACCACGTTTTCTGGCTCCCCTCCAAGAGGACGCCTTCAAACTCGGTTTTGCCGTCAGCAACGACTCGCACCCATGATTGCTCCGTCAATGTAACGCCCAAACGCACTGACTTTTGAACTCCTTTCGGCTGGTTCTTCGCACCCACCTTACTAACACTCAATTGTGCCGGGCTGACCGGACCTAACATGACCGATGGAATCGGTCGAAGCGTTTGCAGATCCGCCGTTGCAACTGGAGATTGAGCAGAGCGATTTACCAGGAGCGACAGCCCATTTACGGCAGCAACAATCAACACCATGTAGAGCAAATATAAGTGCATCGGGCGCAGTTGCGCTCCCGGCAGACTCCGCCATGATCGTGTAGAACGAAAGGCGGGTAATCCTGAAATCGTTGGAAACTCGCTGGCGAACTGAACACCATTTAGCCCGAGCGCATTTGCGTACTGACGCAAGAAGCTATGAATATAGACCGCTTCTGGCAGTTCCTCTAGCTTGCCTTGCTCAATCGCGCGTAACAGCCGCGGCTGAATTCGAGTTTTGCCAGCAATCTCTTCTAAAGGAATGTCTTTCTGCTGGCGCAGATCGCGAAGACGCATTCCTAGCTCGGTCAGCCGTTCGGACTGCTCCCGATTGTGCTGGAGAATTTGCCTCTTCATACGCTACGCTCCTTCACCTGTGCTGACAACATGACGACTTGTGAACCACTATGAGACTTTAAGGGGGACTTTAAAGAAGAAATTTCTGAGGGTTTCAAAAAACGGTACGTTCCGGAGGCAAGAAAAGTGTTACCCCGTCGCAAACTGATAGAGCCGATCGCACTTCGATGCAGGCGTCGAACAGGATGCCCTAGCTGCTCTGCAATCCGGCGGATCTGTCGGTTCCTGCCTTCTCGAAGCACAACGTGCAGCAGGGTTTGAGACTCTGAACGACGAATCACCTTGACTGTAGCAGGCAATGTCTGTCGAGTGTCTAACATAACTCCCTCACGCCATTGCCGCAAGACCGACTCCGAGGGAAACCCTTCTACCCAAACTTCATAGGTTTTAGCCACGTGATGGCGAGGATGAGTCAGATAGTTGGTCAATTCGCCATCGTTTGTTAAGAGCAAGGCTCCGGTCGATTCTACATCTAAACGACCAACGGGATGAAGTCCTTGGTGATACCGAAGTTCGGGAGGCAGCAGATCTAATACGGTGGAGCGTTTTTGCGGGTCAGTGCAGGTCGATACTACGCCAACAGGCTTGTTGAGCAGCAGATATAGTCGAGCCGGACGCGCCTCAACCTGCACCCGTTTGCCATCCACTTCAACTAGGTCGTGAGTCGGATCGGCTTTTTGCCCAAGCTCTGCGATCGCGCCGTTAAGCCGGACTCGCCCCGCCACGATCATCTCTTCCGCTTGTCGGCGGGAGGCGATGCCCCATTGGGAAAGAAGCTTTTGCACCCGTTCTTGCATACAAACTCGATGGCGGAACCTGTGGAACTGCTGGATCTCTATCAACCACTTACCTACATTCAAACTACGGAAGCAGCACCTGTATAAATACTAGTATGTATAAATATTACACGATCATGGATTCCGTTAAATAGCGTAAACTGCCTGCGTAGATGCGCTAAAAGTTCACAAATTGCAGTGGGGGTGTGCTGTCTAGCGTACAGGGAGATGCTTGAGTGGAGCACCTAAAACTAGTTTGATTTCAAATTCAAATCTTCTATGTCAGTTTAATAACGAAGAATGACTTAAAGGAAGAACAACTTGCAGCCAGGCCCCTCCCGTCTCAGGGTGGTTTCTAGCGTAAACAGTGCCGTGGTGAGCTTCAACAATCTGCCGAACGATCGCCAGTCCTAACCCACTACCACTACTCGGCTGAATCGAAGTCGCGGTAGAATCCCGCGATCGCTCCAGCCGCGATCTCGAGGGATCAGCCCGGTAAAAGCGATCAAACACGTGAGATAACGCTTGCCTGGGAAATCCTTGTCCGTGATCGATGACATCGATTCTCAGCCACATTTTCTCGTCGGTGTCATCCGTTTGAAGATGAACGTGAATCGGCTGCTGAATCGGACTGTACTTGATGCCGTTATCAAAAAGGTTGAGAAACACACGATGCAGTCGCGCCTCATCAGCGTTCACGATGGCCGACTCTAGACCTGTATGCTCTAAGTGTAGCTGTTTTTCAGTCGCTAGAGGTTCAAGACTATTCCACGCCGCATAGATCAGCGAGGTTACATTTACTTTTTTCAGGCGAAGTTGCTGAGTTGGATTCATCTCTAGCTGCCCTAAATCCAACAACTCTTGCACAAGCATACTGAGCCGAACTGTCTCATTTAGCAGCCGATCAACCCAATCGCGTAGGGGTAACTCTAGCCGAGATTGCAGCGTTTCTGCCACCAAACGAATGGAGGTCAGCGGCGTTTTTAGTTCGTGAGCGACATCCGATGCCCAGCGATCGCGCTGTTGAGTCAACGTAAAGGCTTCTTGTCGGTTTTCTAAAAACACACCGACCGCCCCATCAAAGAGAGGAATTGCTGATCCTCGAATCGGGGTTGTTCGGGGATCAGTCACATTTTCGGTATCGACGGCTGCTGGGTAGAATAGCCAGTCGCGCTGCCGGGGTTGCTGCGAATTCCGAGTTTTTTCGATCAGCGAATCGAGTTCATACGATCGCACTAATTCCAGCAGCAGTCGTGGAGGGTGTTGAACTCCAAACTGAATGCTCAGCAGCTGACACGCTTGGGGGTTACACCAAATCAGTTGATTTTCTTCATCGACCTGAATGTAGCCAATCGGTGCCGCGTTAACAATTTGTTTCCACGTTTCGATTACGTGCTCTAGATCGTGATTGATCTCCTGGTGATGCGCGATCGCAAGGGTCAGTTGTGATGTCAGCGAAATTCCCACCCCTGCCTGATCCGTGCTGAGAGCATGAGTTAGCTGCTTTAGCCGAGAACTCAACCGCATTCGGTAAATCAGCAATGCAGCACCACCGATCGCCAGTCCAAGCAGAAACCACAAAAAGCTCACAACATAATTCTAGAGAAAAAGGGGCGCGTCGCCAGTGCATCCAAACTAGCTTGCACTAGCCATAGTAATGACTACAGCCATTATTTACAACCCTAACGGATTATTCTAATTCCGAAGAGCGGCAGAATATAGAGCGCTAGATGTAAATCCTCTGAATCAATGACCCAGAAGTTAGCCAAATCGGTAGCCGAACCCCCGGACAGTAACTAAATATTCAGGATTACTCGGATCGCGCTCTAGCTTTTCTCGTAGCCAACGAATATGAACGTCAACCGTTTTACTTTCTCCAATAAAGTCAGGTCCCCAAATTCGTTCTAGAAGCTGATCTCGTGACCAAACTCGTTTGGGATGCGTCATGAATAGCTCCAGCAGCTTAAATTCTTTTGGAGAGAAGTTGACGAGATCGCCCCGCACAGTGACACGGCATTCTTCAGGATAGAGCGTGATGCCTTGATATTGTAGAGTCAAGGACTTGGGTGTAGTCTGAAACTGCTGATGCCGACGCAGCAAGGCCCGACAGCGAGCCACAAGTTCTCGCATTCCAAACGGCTTCGTGAGATAGTCATCTGCCCCGACTTCTAAGCCTACAACGCGATCAGTTTCGCTACCTTTGGCACTCAGGATCAAAATCGGAACGCTATTTCCCTCGCGCCGCATCAGCCGACAGAGATCCAAACCATTTACATATGGCAACATCAAGTCGAGAATGATGAGATCAATGACAACTCCGGGAGCAGCGCTAGACGGCTTTCCTGGCGAAGCTTGCAGCAAATCTAGTGCTTGGCGACCATTGGACGCAGCGGTTACATCGTACCCTTCTTCTGTCAGCGCGAGGGCGATGGTTTCTCGAATCAAATCTTCGTCTTCAACCACTAAAATGTGTCCAAGGGTGGACTTAAACTGAGCGGTCGTACCTTCTGCAATCAAGGTGGGTGGCATAACTAACGATTCAAGACAACTGTGCAGATACCGAAATAGCTGTGTCGGGGCAATTCTACCATTGTTTAGAATTTCAGTGCGGATCGATACACTCTCTTTTAATACAGTGCTATTTATATGAGGTTTGGGTTAGAAAATTAGCAGCCACAGTGGAATAGTCAGCAAAATGCTAACCGTACTGAGGGCAATACAACTCGCTGCAAGGTCGCGATCGAGATTGTATTCTTCTGCCAAAATTAAGCTTGCAAAAGCGCTGGGCGTGCCTGCCATTAAGATTAACGAAAGTCTAATATCTCCTGACAGTCCTAGGAGGGTTGTACCAATGCCGACCAAGGCAGGTAGAACCAACACTTTGAGAAAGACAGGAATGGCAGCAACTGTTAAGCTACTCAATCCTTGGAGTTGACCCAGACGCATGCCCATCAAAACAAACGAAGTGGGGATTACAAACAGCAACGCCGAGTCTGCGATCGCGCTTCCCCACGGCGCAAACTCGACCGATTGCGTCAAATAACCCGCTGCAAATGCCCACAGAGTCGGCACCGTCATTATGTCCCGTAGCAGCATCCACCAATGATTTGGCTGCTCAGATCTCCCATAGTAACTAGCCAACAAAACTCCAACACCGTAGGTTCCCACTAAGTTTTGCGTGACGCTAAACAGCACCGCCCAACTCATATCTCCTGCTTGTAGCAAAGTTGGGATAATGCCTAGCCCTATAAACCCAGTATTACCCAGCATAGAGGCAATCACAAAGGTTCCTTGGTGAGGGCTGTCAAGGGGCGGGATGGGAGGCATCCATACGTCTAACCTGCTCTGTTTTAGAGCAATTAAGCCTTGTAGAATAAGCCATGCTAAAACAATGCCAACGCCGAGGGTGGCAATCGTTACCACCGGAGCCAAACTGAGGGTTGGATCAAAATGCGTATGCCGCGCCAACCCAAAAAGCTGCCAAGGCACACCGACCCAATAGAGACTCCGACCCAGCAAGCGAGGAAACGTTTGAGGCAAAAACCGAAGCGCGATCGCTCCCAATCCTGTCCATAGGATCAAAGGAGTATAAGCATGCAAAAGAACTTCAATCATGCCCACTGCACCGGGCGATACTGTCAAACAATCTTAGCGGAATCAAGCCCTCCTGTCTCACAGCATTGTGCAGATGAAGGGTGCAGAGGCACGTTCTCTCAATCACTATTTCCAGTCTTTGATCCGCCACTGATTATCTTGACGCACCATCGTATATTGCACTTGCATGTCGCGATCGTTCTGTGTGTCAGACGGTTGCGCTCCTTGGAAGTATTTTCTAATTTCGGTGACCGTTGCGCTTACGATCGCTTGGTTCGGATCGGTCTGGCTCACATCTACGCTATCGATTTTGAGCGAGTGTTCATACTGAATGGCTAAGTTGTCTCGTTTCGCCTCTTCTGAGTAACGCTGCCACTCGGTTAGCTTCGGCTCAGCTAAAATTTGAGCCAGCTTTTCAGGGGAGTGCGTCTGTCCCATTGCCGCTTGCTTAGCGCTATACCAAGCATCGAGAACCGCTTGCGCGGTTGTTTGGTTCATCTCTCCCGAAATCGAGGCTGCTTCAGATGCGTCCGGCAAGGGAACAACAGGCTGATCGAGTTGTACTAACAGCGGCTCACTTGCAGGACTCGTGCTACTTCCTATTAGCGATCGGACAGATTTAATCAAAATAAATCCTAGCAACCCTGCCGCCGCCACTCCTAGCAGCAAAATCGGCAGACGGTTACGCAATGTTGATCCCTCTCCTCGACGGGAAGGAACCGCGTCTGCCTGAGCACCATTACGATTAGCTTTACCAGGCTCCGAAGCATCTCCTCCCCGCGATCGTCGAAGCGAAGGATTGCGCCCAGCTGGAGATTTTGCTTCTTGCAAACTGCCTTCTGACGACCGATTGGCAAAGCGCTCTGCAGGCGACAACGTAGCTACAGTAGACCCTGTAGCCGAGGTTAGAGTTGCCGTTGCCGCCCGAGAACCGAATTGCTCAACCGACACGGCCCCAGTTGAGCGGCCATTACGAGTCGCAATTTTAGAGTCCTGAGTGGCTTCTCCTTGGCGACGGTTCCAACTCTGAGTGAGCGACCAATCGTGTCGGCTTTCGGCTTCCGTGGGCAGTTCTTCAAGATAGGCTTGCACCTGCTCGTCTGAAAAGTAGCTTTTCAGCAAGGCTTGCTGCTGGGCGAGGTCGCGAAAATGCGGAAAAACTTCATCTTGCAGCCACCGTTCTGCATACAAACACAGTCCGGGCAGCAGGTCAGGAGAGCCTTGAGAATTTTCACGAATAAACGCAATTTGCTCGTATTCTTGACTAAGTTCTAAAACTCGACTCGCTTCTTCGGTTTGTCCCAATAGCAAGGCGCAAACCGCTTGCTCTAAGTGGACATCTTGACGGCTTCCTAATCGCGCTAGCATTGCCTTCGCTCGGCGAATCAGGGCGGGCTGCTGTTGGGCAAATCCGCGACCGAGGAGGGCATAGACTGCCAGATAGGTTGCTACAGCAGAGGGACGACGCGATTCTTCTTCAAACAGAGCCTGCTGCTCTTCCGCCGTTAGGTAGCCTCGTAGCTGTTGAATAAATCGCAGAAAGTCATCAATGCTTAAACCGGACTGGTCGTTTCCGGCACCGTCAATGCCGCCCCGTTCGTGTAGCATGTCCTTCAGCAGCCGGATGCCTTGCTGCCGATCGTCATTGTGTTCCATCGGCAGGGCTAACAGTTCCAAAATGCGATAGGGGCGCAGCTTATATAAATCTGAGCCAATCTCATTACGAACGCTGGCAAATAATCCTTCCCGCAAGAGTAGCTCTTGCCCTGTTTCTAGCGCTTCTGCGGCATTCTCATACTGCCCTTGATGCCATTGTTCGCGCCCCAATTCTAGGCAAGACAACGCAACTGTTAGCACAATATCGGGTAGCACCAGTTTTGGATCGCCAAAGCGCCCATCGCGTAGATTGGCTGTGCCACTACTGAGATAGGGACGCCCCAATCGTAGAACCAATTCGTACTCGCCGAGTTCTTGCAGCACAAGGAGTGCCCCAATCAACTGGCGATCGTCAATTTCGACCGTCGGAGTGTTAACGTCTAAGGCATCGTCTGCCAACCCTTCCGGTGGGTTGGACTCAAGCTCATAAGTTGATGCGAGAAAGCTCTCATCATAGTCCTGTCGCTGCTCAGGATTGGACAAAACAGCATATGCCTCATCTAGCAGGCTTCTGCGAGTAGCAATTGCCGCTTCAGAGTACTCTCGTCGCGGAAGTTGGAGAGTGCGATCGCGATGAGCCTGCCGCAACTGCTCAGACGTTGCCTGATTTGGCAGACCCAGAATCCGATAATAATCGAGCGGTATACGCACGGTTAACTTCCCCAACAGTCAAAAGTGATCAGCGGACGTGACGAGCGAATGAGAGCCATCATACCCCGTCTTAGCAGAAACGGTATTTTACCCTAAAAAAGCGTAGTCATCTGTTCATCAGTCTTAAGGTCTGTTCATTCAGTCTTAAGGATAGATAGACGCTCAGGCAGCATTAAATCATAGCGGTCTCACTCTAAAGTTGTCTAACATATAGAGTGTTCTAGGAACGAGGGTTCTAGAACACTCTATATTAATAGAGAGCAGACCTTACCTTAAATAGGAATAGGAGATGAAGCTTTAGGTATTTGTCTGCGGTAACCGCTATCATCCTCTGCCGACTGTTTGATCTTTGACCCACCAGAAAGGTATTTTAGATTAAATTATGAGTGCTGACGCTTTTTGTCGTTAGCCCTGTTACATTCTGTCCCTAATTGGGTATTGCAGCGAGGTTGTTACTTTTATGGTTCAGGAAAGAGCGTTTCCCACATTTCAAACTGCCCCTGCCCAAGTGACGCGGGAAGAGGGGCTAATGCTCTACGAGGACATGGTACTGGGGCGCTCTTTTGAAGACAAGTGTGCCGAAATGTATTACCGGGGCAAAATGTTCGGGTTTGTTCACCTATACAACGGTCAAGAGGCAGTCTCGTCGGGCGTTATTAGAGCGATGCGTCAGGGAGACGACTACGTATGCAGTACTTATCGAGACCACGTCCATGCGCTTAGCTGCGGCGTGCCTGCGCGAGAAGTGATGGCAGAACTGTTTGGCAAAGCAACCGGGTGCAGCAAAGGCCGGGGTGGATCGATGCACCTGTTCTCTGAAAAGCATCGCTTGCTGGGCGGATTTGCTTTTATTGCAGAAGGCATTCCAGTCGCGACTGGAGCCGCGTTTCAAACGAAGTATCGCCGGGAAGCGATGGGTGATGCGAGTGCAGATCAAGTAACGGCCGCTTTCTTTGGCGACGGCACCACTAACAATGGTCAGTTCTTTGAGTGTCTTAACATGGCAGCACTCTGGAAATTGCCTATTCTATTTGTGGTCGAAAATAACAAGTGGGCAATTGGTATGGCCCACGATCGCGCGACTTCGCAACCCGAAATCTACAAGAAAGCCAGCGTATTTGGGATGCCGGGATACGAAGTCGATGGGATGGATGTTTTGGCAGTGCGCGGTATTGCTGAAGAAGCCGTAGCGCGTGCCCGTGCTGGTGAAGGTCCAACGCTGATCGAGTGTTTGACCTACCGCTTCCGGGGTCACTCGTTAGCGGATCCAGATGAACTGCGATCGAAGGCTGAGAAAGAGGCATGGTTGGCTCGCGATCCAATTAAAAAGTTTTCAGCCTACCTAATTGAGCAAAACTTGGCGGATCAACAGGAACTCAAAGATATCGATAAAAAGATTCAAGCTGTGGTGGAAGATGCAGTACAGTTTGCGATCAATAGTCCTGAGCCTGATCCGAGTGAGCTTTATAAATACATCTTTGCGGAAGATTAAAGTAGGTGCCATTAGCGCAAAGCGTAACTCTGCGCTAATCGCGTTAGTTTTTATCCAATCGCCCACTTTGGCGCAAATTTCTAGAAATTCTGCCTAAACTTTCCTGATTGCGACCTGAAATTTGGGAATAGTGGATTGGTAGATGCACCCTGATGAATCCCCTGGCACTCGTGCTGGGGGTTTTATTGCTTCACGCAGTTTCACCCAGTAGCGCTACAACGATTAGCTCTTCGACTCTGAGGGCATGACCGTCTTCCACTATGGTCGTGGAATGCTTCTCAGTCACAACATGCAGCGATTCATTCAAATAAGCCTCTAGAATGACTGGATGCACATAATACTTCCGACAAGTTGCGGGTCGATTGCCTAAGTGAGCGGCAACAGCTTTGATCGCTTGCGTAATATTTTTTTTGGCGGCGGTCTGTGAGGTAAAACGACCCATTTCTGAGAGATGAGTCGCAGCGAGAACGGTTCCAGCCCAAGTTCGAAAATCTTTAGCGGTGAAATCGTCTCCAGCAATTTCCTTGAGATAGTCGTTCACATCCGTTGATGTGACATCTTGAACATTGCCACTTTCATCAAGATACTGAAATAATTCTTGTCCAGGAAGATCTTGACAGCGTTTTACGATTTTTGCGAGACGTTTATCTTTGACTTCAATCTCATGATCGACGCCGCTTTTTCCACGGAAGGTAAATTGAATTTTGGAGCCAGAAATATCGGCGTGTTCGTCTTGAAGCGTTGTGAGGCCGTAGGAGTCATTGGTTTTGGCATATTCGTCGTTGCCAACTCGAATGCGCGTTAACTCCATCAATTTTAGAACTGCTGCTAATACCTTTTGCTTGGGCAATCCTGGTCGCGCTAAGTCCTTCTCTAGCTGGCGTCGAATGTTGGGTAGCGCCTCGCTAAATGCCATCATTCGGCTGAATTTAGACTGGTCACGCACAGTACGCCACAAGGGATGATATCGGTATTGCTTACGCCCTTTGGCATCGCGTCCAGTTGCTTGAAGATGCCCATTTTCTAGCGGACAAATCCACACTTTTTTATAGGCCGGTGGAATCGCTAAGGAATTGACGCGATCGATCGTCTCTTGGTCTCGAATGCGATCGCCATTCACATCGAAGTAGATAAATTTCTTTCCTGACTTCTGCCGTCGAATCCCTGGCATGTCGTCCGTTACATACTCCAGTCCAACCGCTTTAGCAGATTCAACGGGGCTTGCAGACGCTTCTGTATCAATCGAGTCTATGTCAATCAAACGTTCGCTCTGGAGTTGCATAGTTTGCTAATTGGGAGCTTAGGCTCCTATATTTAGTAGCGTACCGAATAGCAACTGTTGCGGACTCTACAGCAGAGTAGAAGTTGACTCGCAACTAGGGTCTGCCTTTTGAGTGACTTAAGCTACACCTCGTCAAAGCCTAGGGCAAGAATCCAGTGATGCAGGGTGATTATGCCTTTGCGACAGCAGTCATCTAGTTAGCAAAGAAATAGCGGATGAATTCTCTGTTTCATCCGCATACTGCTGATTCTGAGCCAGTCCTAATGTTTCGATGAAAGAATGATTAGGGTTTCATCAAGCACTCACTGCAGAATCGTTAGACTCTTTCGCCGCGACTTCTGATTGGTTTGACTCTTTCAACACACGCTTGTAGAGCTTACTCAACTGAGATGCAACACCATCCCAACTAAAGATCGTCTCAACCCGCTCTCGTCCGGCTTGTCCTAATTGATCGCGCCATTCAGAGCTAGACAGAATCCGCTCGATCGCGTCTGCAAAGGCAGCAGCATCTTTAGGAGGCGCAAGCAGCCCTGTGACTTCTGGAATCACAGTGAATTGCAATCCGCCTACGGCACTAGCGACGACAGGCGTCCGGCTTGCCATTGCCTCAATTGCCACTAAGCCAAACGGTTCGTAATGGCTGGGCACAACGCAGACATCTGCAGCGGCGTAATAGAGGTGGAGATTGTCTAGCCCTAAGCGCCCAGGAAAAGTAGTGACATCTTGCAAGCCCAGGTCAGCAACAATGCTCTCAATGCGATCGCGCTCTCTGCCATCGCTGTGACCCGGACGGCTCCCACCACCGATGATTAGCTTAAAGTTATCTTGCAGTTCCAAACGTCCTACAGCACGAACAATTGTTTCAATGCCTTTGCGCGGATCAAACCGTCCAACGTAGAACACAATTTTGGCGTCTTGATCAAGACCCAACTGCTGACGGGCCTCTGCACGGGAAACACAACCAAAGCGACGGATATCGGTTCCGCAAGGAATTATATCAATCTCACCTTTCGTTGAGACGAGCGATCGCATGTGGTCTTCTTCCTGCGGACTCGTTGCAACGATCCGTTCTGCAGTCTCTAAGCAGGTTTTCTCGGTTGCTAAACGTGTTTTGGCAATCAGTGGAATCGTTGAAACAGCTTGATATTTGACTGCACCGAGCGAATGATAAGTGTGAATCTGCTTCGTGCCCTGGAGTTTCCTTAATTCAAGCCCTACCCAAGACGACAACCAATAGTTCGTGTGAACAATGTCGTACTGTGCTCCTAAATCACTCTCAAACTGTTGAAACGCTTGCACGAACTCTGGTAAGTACTCGAACAGTTCGTCTCTAGGGATAAATTTTTGAGGTCCAACGGTGAGTCGGATCGTGCGGCAATCGGGTGTGTGTTGCACAATCCCAGCTTGATCAGGAGTAGAACGTCGGGTAAACATATCGACCTGCCAGCCTTGGCGCGACAGGGCTTCACCCACTTGGCGCACGTATACATTCTGTCCGCCTGCTTCTTCCTTACCAATTTCAATTGCCGGATCACCGTGAACCGAGATCAACGCAAGCCGCTTTTTATGACTTGAAATAAACATAGATCAATTCACCAAAACACACTAAAAGGGATCACTAAAATGGGGACGAATGTACCGCAGGAAACTGGTTCAGTCCGGTATATTCTATTGATTTAACAATACAAATTAAGAGTATTTCTGTTCATCAGTCATGGGAAATAAATCGATATAGAAGAATATCGATTCTTTCATCAGTTAAGTTGAGCTTACCTATGTCATAAGGTGGATGGCTTTTCATAGGGAGTTGAGCATTCACGATGCAAAACATTGTGATTCTAGTTGAGGCTCTAAAACAGCTAGGTCGTGTTCTAGACGTGTGGATTTTGCGATACTGGAGGAGTGTGGTTTCAGCA